>JAAZNX010000118.1 GCA_012798025.1 Methanothrix sp.
AGCAGGACTGATGAGATACTTTGAGGCCGATGATACCTCGATCAAGCTCAGTCCCAAGATGATAATTGGAGCCTGTATTGGTGCTGGCGTAGTTGTAATGGGCCTCAACATTGCTTTTGGGCTATGGCCTCCAAAGTAAGTGGCATCGACGGATAGCGCCATTGGGCTTTAGAGCATCCTGTTTGGCATCCGGCGGCGCGACTTAGAGTTTGGATGCCATCTCGTCGACCTCCTGAGCGCCCTCGGCCAGCAGAGCATCTTCGTCTCCCGTGAGAATGCTAAGGAGCCGGGCAAATTCGCCTGCATGAACCCTCTCTTCGTTGGCGATGTCTAATAGCACCTTCTTGGCCAGGGGGTTATCCGTGGCCTCGGCATGGGCCATGTAGAGATGAACTGCCTCGTGTTCTGCAGCCAGGTCGAGGCGAATCGCTCTGATCAGCTCTCCAGCTGTGAGCTTGCGTTCAGGCACTTTGCCGCTGAAAGGATTAAGGAACTCAGTCATTTTACCTCCTCAATCATCGATGTAGCTTAACGTAAATATCTCTTTTGGCGAGTTCCGTTTGAGGCAGTCCTGTGTGGATTTGAAATCAACAAAATATAGACCTTTGGACCAAAAGCTCCATCAATCCCTTAAAACAACCTTTCATTCATGGCGATTCACCCGATAGAATTCAGGTATGGTACACAAGAGATGAAGGCGATCTGGGAGGAGGATTTCCGGCTTCGATGTCTTTTCCGCGTGGAAGCTGCCCTCGCCCAGGCTGAAGAGGAGCTGGGCATTATCCCCAAGGGTGCAGCCGCGGAGATTGCCGCCGCAGCCGAGGCAGCCAGTCCAAATCGAGCCAAGCAGATCGAGGACGAGATAGGCCATGACATGATGGCCACGGTCCTAGCCATGGCCGAGGTTAGCCCAAAATTTGGAGAGTGGATCCACTTGGGTGCGACCTCCAATGATATCCTGGATACGGCCACCGGCCTGCAGATCAAAGCTTCTTTGGATGTGCTGGAGCCGAAGCTGAAGAAGCTACTTGCGTTGCTGCTCGACCTTGCCATGAAGAACAAGACGGTGGTCTGCGCAGGCAGGACACACGGCCAGATTGCTGTTCCCACCACCTACGGTCTCAGGTTCGCGATATGGGCCTCAGAGATAGCACGCCACATCGAGCGTTTAGAGCAGCTCCGCCCACGCGTGGCTGTTGGCAAGATGAGTGGTGCGGTGGGAACCCAGGCAGCCTTCGGCAAAAACGGCATGGAGATTCAGACACGCGTCATGCGTCATCTTGGTTTGGCAGAGGTAGATGTTTCCAACCAGGTGGTGCAGCGCGATAGGCATGCTGAAATGGTCTGCTGGATGGCGCTTGTCGCGTCGACGCTGGAAAAGATCTTCGTTGAGATGCGCTCCTTGCAGCGCACGGAAATCGCAGAGGTTGAAGAGGTCTTTGGCAAAAAGCAGGTGGGATCTTCCACCATGCCCCACAAACGCAATCCGATCAAGTCTGAACAGATATGTGGACTGTCACGCATTGTGCGCGCGCAGCTGTTGCCCGCCTTCGAGAATATCCCTCTTTGGGATGAACGCGATCTGACCAACTCAAGCTGCGAGCGCGTCGTCTTTCCTGAGGCCTTCATATTCACCGATCATCTCATAACCCTTGCAGAGCGCACCCTCAAAAACATCCGGCTGCGGCCTGAAAATATCGAGCGGAACCTGATGCTGTTGCACGGCCTGAACATGGCTGAGAATGTGATGGTAGAGCTGGCCAAGAAGGGCGTAGGACGACAACAGGCGCACGAGATCATGCGCCAGAGCAGCATGACAGCCTTCGAGCAGAAAAGAGAGCTGGCAGATGTTCTCCTGGAGAACGAGACCGTAATGCATCACCTCAAGCCGGAAGAGATCCGATCGCTGCTGGACCCGCATCAGTACATCGGCACGGCAGTGCAGCAGGTAGAGCGACTGTACGAGAAGCTGCAAAAGCTTTACCTGGCTTGAATATTTATCTCGCCAGGGAGCGGAGAGGAAGTTGCCTCATGCCTGATGTATTCCTCATCAAGCCCGGCTCTATCCTGAGGGATGAATCGGGAAGGATTCTGGACGCCAGGTCCTCGGTAACATTGACAATATCCAAAAAAAGAAAGATACTAGTTGATACAGGCGTTGCCGGTGAGGGAGAACAGATCCTAGATGCTTTAGCCCGCCTGGGCCTGAGGTCTGAGCAGATAGATGCCCTCGTAAATACTCATGCTCACCCAGACCATTGCGGGAACAATTATCTTTTCTCACAGGCAAAGATCCTTTCGCCGAAAGATGGAGAGGTGATCGCTCCAGGAGTGCGAGCGATAGAGACGCCAGGCCACACCATGGACAGCATATCCATAGTCGTGGAAGGTCTGGAGACAATAGTAATAGCAGGTGATGCGTTACCCACTTTTGGCAACTTCCAAAAAAATGTGCCGCCTTTCATGCACGTAGATCGAGCTCTAGCCGTCTCCAGCATGGCGAGGATAATAAATCTTGCAGACATAGTAGTGCCGGGACATGATTTGCCATTTTCAGTGCTGAAAAGATCGACTGTTAAGCTTCCGATCCGGCAAAGTGCAGCTGATGGCCAGACACATTAAAATATGGCAAAATTGATACGCTTATACGTTGTATATGCAGGTTAGATATGCTAGGAAATCTAAGATTAGGCAACCTATAAATACTTAAAAAAAAGTATAGATTTTAGAATGCAACTGAAATTAACATCAAAGGAGAGGTTAGTTCTTTACGGTCTTGCCAGATATCCGGGGTTTAGTGATATAGATCTGGCTTCAAACATTGGCGTTGATCGGTCTACCATATTCAAGAGCAAGCGGAAGTTCAGAGACTGGAAACTCATCAAACTATTAAATGTTCCTTCAGGAGAAGCAGTGGGCGCCGAAATCCTGACCTCAGTCTTCGTCAGATATAAGCCAACTGCGCCTTTTGAGGTTAGACGAGAATCAAAATCAT
>JAAZNX010000176.1 GCA_012798025.1 Methanothrix sp.
CAGGCAAGACGCAGGTCCACATGGCTCTGACTGGCATAAAAGGCGTGGGACGCAGGTGTGCCAGGATCTTTACCGATAAGGCGGGCGTGGACCCACATGCCACTTTGGGCTTGCTTTCTGACGCTGATATAGAGAAGCTCAAGAATGTCATCGAACAGGATGCCAGCAAGATCTTGCCTGCTTGGATGGTCAACCGGCGTGGTGATATAGCCACGGGTACGGATAAGCACGTGATGGGCATGGACCTGACAATGACACTTCGTGAAGACCTTGACCTAATGAAGAAGATGAGAAGCTACAAGGGCATCAGGCATGAGAGGGGCTTGCGTGTGAGAGGACAGAGGACCAGATCCACTGGCCGCACTGGTGCCATAGTTGGTGTCAGCCGAAAGAAGGAAGGAGCGCCTGCTGCAGCACCAGCGGCTACCAAGGAGTAGGTGGTAGAAGATGGGATATCCAGGCAAGAGCCGCAAGATGTTCGAAAGACCCCGCACTCCCTGGCAGGCTGAGCGCATCGCGCAGGAAGTGGAGGTTGTAAAGGCATACGGCCTTCGCAATAAGAGAGAGCTGTGGAAGGCACAGGCTGTTCTCAGGAAATACAGGCAGGCCAGCCGCAGGCTGCTCGCGGCCGTCTCCATGGGTCAGGCGCCTCCCGAGGCAGAGGCTATTTTAGCTCGCCTCAAGAAGCTGGGAATGCTGAAGGAAGAGGGAGATCTAGACGCTATTTTATCGATGAAGGTCAACGACGTTCTGGAGAGAAGGCTTCAGACGCAGGTTTACCGTCAGGGGCTCGCCAATTCTCTGAAGCAGGCCAGGCAGTTCATTGCCCACGGCCATATCCAGATCTCCGGGCGCAGGGTTACTGTTCCGGGTTATCTGGTGAAGCGTGGAGAGGAGATGACCATTGACTATTACATGGGATCGCCCATGGCCAAGGAAGGCCATCCTGAGAGGGCATCCCGAACACCTAGGGTGGAAGGATAAAAAATGGCAGAAGGAAAATGGGGCATTGCCCATATCTTTTCGTCCTTCAACAACACGCTTATTACCATCACCGACCTGACAGGAGCCGAGACTCTGGCTAAGATCTCAGGCGGAATGGTGGTAAAAGCTGCCAGGGACGAGAGTTCTCCCTATACAGCCATGCAGATGGCCATGCAGGTCGCTGAGGCTGTGAAAGACAAGGGGATTGTTGGAGTTCACGTAAAGGTACGTGCACCCGGCGGGAATAAGCAGAGGTCTCCTGGACCCGGAGCTCAGGCCGCGATTCGCGCTTTGGCTCGCGCAGGCTTGCGGATAGGCAGAATTGAGGACGCAACGCCCATACCCCACGACGGCACAAAGCCTGCCGGCGGAAAGAGGGGTCGAAGGGTGTAAAGTTTGAAGTTGGAATTGATCGAGCTCGAGGAGGACCGCATCAGGTTCCTCCTTTGCGGCGTGTCTGCCGCTTTTGCGAATGGCATACGCCGTGCCTGCATGAGTGAGGTGCCTGTTCTGGCCATAGACGAGATCAGTCTGTACGATAATACCTCCGTGTTATTCGATGAGCAGATTGCATTGCGGCTCGGAGAGGTGCCATTGAAGGCCGATGATTTGAACATGTACTCCAGGCCCGAGGATTGCCAGTGCGCAGGCACAGGCTGTCCAGGCTGCAGGGTGGATTTCATGCTATCTGCCGAGGGTCCTGGCATGGTCTACTCGAGGGACATTCAGTTCACCGATCCGGGCGTGAAGCCAGCATTTGACAGGATACCTATAGTGGTCCTGGGCGAGGGCGAGAAGCTTGTGATCGAGGGGTTCGCCACGAAGCGCGTGGGAAAGGATCACACCAAGTGGCAGGCTGGAACGTTATGCGGCTACAAGAATCTGCCCAGCATAGAGATCGGAGATTGTGATGGATGTGGAAAATGCATTGAGGTCTGTCCCAGGCATGTGCTCTCCCTGGAAGATGGCAGAGCGAAAGTTACAAATATCCTGGAATGCTCTCTGTGCAAGCTCTGCATCGATGCGTGTGAGATGGGTGGCATCAAGCTGACGCCTGTCCTGGACTCCTTCGTGGTCTCGATAGAAAGCAGTGGTGTCATGCCTGCTAAGGAACTTGTGGCTAGAGCTGCAGAGGAGATCAAGATCAGAGCAGAGGAATTGGACGCAAAGCTGGCAGAGTTATCCTAAAGATCGGCGCAAAGGCAGATCAAAACCCATATTTTCCGAGCGGGGGTTTCCAAGCCAGGTCAAAGGAGCAGGGTTGAGGGCCCTGTCACGTAGGTGTTCGCGGGTTCGAATCCCGTCCCCCGCA
>JAAZNX010000113.1 GCA_012798025.1 Methanothrix sp.
GTGTTTAATCTTTTCGAAGGCTGCAATCTAGACAACCTTCAAGTAATCAGATGGCTTTGGCATCTCTGGCTTCAAGCCCTTCCTGGTCCGGATCTGCCTGACGGTCTCAAGCAGCAGGTTTGGAGGCAACGGCTCGAACCCTGCGAACTCCGAGGACCAAAGAACACGACCCTCTGTGGCGGATCTTAGGGCATCGGCGAATTTATCCATCCGGGCCACAGGCATTTTGGCATTTATTGTCGTCATGTCGCCCTCTAGCTCAGTGCTCAGAATAAATCCCCTGCGCCCCTGGATCTCAGACATGGCTCCTCCTTGCATATCCTGAGGCACCTGTATATAGACGTTCTGGAAGGGCTCCAGCAGTACCGGGTTGGCCATGAGGATGCCCGCCTGCACCGCCTGCCTCACCGCGGGTATGACCTGAGCGGGGCCGCGGTGTACAGCGTCCTCATGCAGCTTGACATCGACGAGCTTGGCTTTGACTCCTTGAACTGGCTCCCTGCAGATGGGACCGTTTTTCAGGGCCTCTTCGAAGCCTTCCAGGATGAGCTCCATGGTCTCCTTGAGGTACTGAATGCCTTTGGTCATGTTTAACAGGATGTTGGTGCCATAATAGCCAGCAATATTCCTTGCCTCTTCCTTATCCATGCCTTTATCGATGAGGATCTTCCTGCGCTCAAGCTCCTCCATCTTCATGCTGATCTTGCCCTCTTTCAAGGCATCGATCACGCCCTGCTCGAGGGGCTCGAACTCGATGTAGAACCTATTGTGGTGGTTGGGAGATTTTCCTTCTACCGGCCCTGCTCTACCAGCGATGGATTCACGATACACCACGATTGGGGGAGATGTCTTCAGCTCCACGCCGCGATCGCGTTGCAGCCGCGTAATGGTCACATCCAAATGCAGCTCACCCATCCCTGCCATAAGGTGCTCGCCCGTCTCCTCGTTGATGGTGACCTGCAAGGTCGGATCCTCCTTGGCAATTTGCCTCAAGACTTCAACTACCTTGGGCAGATCGCGCGTGTTCTTGGCCTCTACAGCCACGACCATGACGGGCTCTGAGACGTGCTTGATCTGCTCGAAGGGCGTCATGTTCTCTTCGGATGACACAGTAGACCCGACTATTGCATCCCTAAGTCCTGTGACGGCAGCGATGTTTCCGGCAGGGATCTCTGCCACCTCAACCCTCTCTGCACCCATGACGATTCCCGTCTGCTGAATACGGTTTGTGTTGCTGACACCGGATATGTACAGCTCCATGCCGCGCCGCAATGTCCCTGAAAAGAGCCGACCAGTTGCTACCTCACCTGCGTGTGGGTCGATCTTCACCTTGTTTATCATGAAAGCTACGGGGCCCTTGGGATCGCAGGCTGCCATGGCTTTGCCCACAGGACTGTTCCAGTCGCCATGCCAGATGACCTTAACTCTCTCCTTCTGGGCTTCGATGGGGCTTGGCAGGAACTTGACGATCATATCGTTGACGGCCCTGAATAGAGGACATTTTTCCGCCAGCTCTTTCATGTTTCCGCTATGGCAATAGTCGAAGACCTCATTAAAGCCTATGCCAGTCTTCTTCTGCATGGGCACGCTGATAGCCCAGTTATAGAGGGCAGAGCCGAAGGCGATGTTTCCCTTATTTGGATCCAACTTCCAGCCAGCTTTGTACTTCTCTGCGTCCATTCCTTCAATGAGCTTGTTGACGTTAGCTATGACCTTGAGCAAACGCGTTTGCATGTCCTTCTTCTCAACTTTTAGCTCATTGATCATACGGTCGACTTTATTGACAAACAACACCGGGCGCACGCCTTCACGCAGGGCCTGCCTCAGCACTGTCTCAGTCTGAGGCATGGCGCCTTCCACAGCGTCTACGACCACCACTGCACCGTCCACGGCTCGCATAGCACGGGTGACGTCGCCTCCAAAGTCAACGTGGCCAGGAGTGTCGATCATGTTGATCAAATATTCCTCACCGTCTACCTCGTGAACCATGGACACATTTGCAGCATCGATGGTAATTCCACGCGCCTGCTCCAAGGGATCGAAGTCCATGAAGAGCTGCTTGCCTGCCAGGTCCATGGAGATCATTCCTGCACCACCTAGCAGGTTATCGGAAAGGGTTGTCTTGCCGTGGTCAATATGCGCCACGATTCCGATGTTCCTGATCCTCTCAGGCTTATCCATCAGAGTCGTCA
The DNA here is from genome assembly GCA_012798025.1 of Methanothrix sp. Classification (GTDB taxonomy): domain Archaea; phylum Halobacteriota; class Methanosarcinia; order Methanotrichales; family Methanotrichaceae; genus Methanothrix. Next base: position 2,193 of record JAAZNX010000113.1, read on the forward strand.
CACGTTCTGCAATCTTCTTCCTCTTGCCCATAATACGCCTCGCGAATTTTAAGATAAAGGTTATAATCCTGACTTCGGACCCGAGAATCCTCGGACTCAATCTATTTAAGCCTTCGGCCTTCTCAGGGCGTTTTCTATCACTGTGGATAAAGCTTAAATCGCTAGGAAGACAGCAAAGCAACGGTTTTTACGATGGCGCGCTTGGTAATGAAGTTCGGTGGTGTTTCCGTAGCAGATGGAAACCGGCTCAGGCATGTGGGCGATCTGGTCAAGCATTTCAGACGCGATAATGAGATAGTCCTCGTCACATCCGCCCTGCAAGGCGTCACAGACGACCTTCTGGCATGTGCAAGAAAGGCCGCAAGGGATGGAAACGTCTCTGACGCAATCGATTTTATGGAAAAGCTGACTGAAAGGCACAATCAAGCCATAGACGATGCTATAAAAGATCCCCAGATCGCTAAAGACGCTAAAGAGACTGTGGCTCGAAGGCTCTCTGAGCTTGAGAAGGCATACATAGGCATCTGCTACATAGGAGAGCTGACGGCGCGCTCTTTGGATTACATATCCAGTTACGGCGAACAACTTGCAGCTCCAATATTGTCAGGAGTTTTGCGGGATATGGGAATCCCATCTCAGCATTATACTGGCTCTGAGGCAGGGATAATCACAGACAGCAACTACGGTGATGCACGACCTTTAGAGAAGACATATGAGCTGATTCCGCAAAGGTTGCTGCCGCTAAAAGGCGTTCCAGTTGTCACCGGTTTCATTGCCAAGGATGAGAAAGGCATCATCACAACCCTTGGTCGCGGCGGCTCGGATCTGTCCGCATCGCTCATAGGAGCTGCCATCGATGCCGATGAGATATGGTTCTGGAAGGAGACCTCTGGGGTCATGACCACAGATCCAAAGATAGTGCCAGAGGCCAAGTCCATCCCCACCATATCTTACCGCGAGGCAATGGAGCTTTCCTACTTCGGGGCCAAAGTGCTGCATCCCAGAGCAATTGAGCCGGCCATCCGAAAAGGCATACCGGTACGAGTCAAGTGCACATTTGATCCCGAAATACCAGGCACACAGATAGTGCATGACGATGTGCCGAAGGCAGATGTGATTAAGGCCGTCACATTGCACAAGAATGTAGCTCTGCTGAACATATCAGGCGCGGGCATGATCGGGACCATTGGTGTGGCTGCTCGCGCCTTCACCGCGTTGGCGAAGGCAGGCATAAACATCGTCATGATCAGCCAGGGTTCCTCAGAGGCCAATATCTCCATGGTCATTGAGGAGCGACAGATCGAGAAGGCCGAAGATGCCCTGCGCTCTGAGTTCCCAAGAGACCTCGTCAAGGATATCGCTCATGATCATGATGTCTGTGCCGTGGCCGTTGTTGGAGCAGGGATGGCTGGAACGCCCGGCGTCGCTGCTAGGGTCTTCAAGGCACTTGGAGCTGCGAAGATCAATGTGGTCATGATCAGCCAGCCATCGGGCCAGCACAACATATCCTTCGTCGTCGCGTCCAAGGATGCAGAGAGGGCCGTGAAGGAGTTGCATCACGAGTTTGGCCTTGGGAGGTGAGGCATGAGGAAGCTTACTTACAGAGAGTCTGGCGTGGACATTCACTTGGAAAACAGATCCATAGATGCCATGAAGGCGGTCTTGACCAGCAAGCGCAAAGGTTTCGGCGCGCCCATGACTGAGATCGGGCACTATGCTGGCCTGCTGGACATGGGAAGCTTCGCCTTAGCCATGACCACAGATGGGGTCGGATCAAAGGTGCTCATCGCCAATGCCATTGAGAAATGGGATACTATAGGCATTGACTGCATTGCAATGAATGTAAATGATCTTTATGCTATCGGAGCTGAGCCCATCGCCTTCGTCGATTACCTGGCTGTGGAAAAAGTGGATCCCGAACGTGCCGCTCAGATCGCCATTGGCCTTCGTCGGGGCGCGGAGCTCTCAAACATGACCATCGTCGGAGGAGAGACTGCCTCGCTGCCCGAAATCATCAGGGGATTCGACCTGGCAGGTACGGCCATCGGCATAGTGGACAAGGACAAGGTCGTAACTGGCGAGCAAGTTCAAGTAGGCGACGCGCTTGTAGGAGTTCCTAGCGATGGGCTTCACAGCAACGGCTATACCCTGGCCAGGCGCATCATTGCCCAGTCAAAGTACACATACTTTGACCAGATGCCTGGCGGCGACAAGACCATCGGAGAAGAGCTTCTTACGCCCACAAGGATATATCACGAGATCGTCGAACTGGTCAAAGAATGCGATGTGCACGGCTTGGCGCACATCACGGGCTCCGGACTTCTCAAGCTGCACAGGATCACGCCCCTGGGCTTCGAGATCACCGACCCGCTGGAGCCACAGCCCATCTTCCATCTGCTGCAGGAGCTAGGAAATGTGGATGATGCTGAGATGTATCAGACATTCAACATGGGCATGGGCTTCGTAATAGTGGTGCCTGAGGAGGAAGTCGGGAAGACCTGCCGGATCATGGGTCCGGGATCGAAGGTCATCGGATCTGTAGTAAAAGAAGGGCTGAGAGCTGGCTCCATGACCTTTTAGGCCTGTTTCGCACCCTTTTCACCGAACATCTCCTCAAGTTTATCCTTGATCTTTTTGATAGAATCCACGGCGGGGCAGCCCGCATCTATCGGCGGCACGCCTGCCAGATCGGCCTCCACGAGGCACTTGTCGAATGGTATGGTTCCAAGAACAGATATTCCCATCTGCGCCATCTTCTCGGCAACAGGGCCTGGATTGTCCGCCTTGTTTATGACAGCGAAATACCTGTTAATGCCGATCTCTTTGCCAAGCTGCATTATCCTCTCCACAGTCTCAATAGATCTCATGCCAGGCTCCACCACGGCGATCATGGCATCAACGCCGCGCGCTGTGGCCCTGCCAAGGTGCTCTATGCCCGCCTCCATATCTAAAATCACCAGGTCTTTTTCGCGTGTGATGACATGTCTGATGAGTGCTTTGGCGAAGGCATTGGCTGGGCACATGCAGCCAGAGCCACCGGAGTCGATGGTTCCCATGACCACCAGCTTTACGTTATCCGGGCCAGTGCAGCCGCACATTTGCACCACGTCATCGACTTTAGGGTTCATCTTGAACATGCCCATGGGCATGCCAGCCCGCTCTTGCACAAGGTCTTTATGCTCTGTGACGGGCTTTGGTAGCTGCTTTATTCCAAGAGCTGAGCCCAGATTCATACTGGGATCAACATCGACAGCCAATACATTATAGCCGTCGCGCGCAAATAGCCTGGCCAGGGTTCCTGCCAAGGTCGTCTTGCCCACGCCGCCTTTTCCTGAGATTGCGATCTTCATTTTTATAGACCTCGTGAGGGTGAACATCGATCTTTTGACATGTATGTTTATATCGATTCTGAATCATATACTTCTCGGGAGCCCCTGATGATCGATCGCATTAGAAAACGCGATGGCCAAATAGTGCAGTTTAACAGCGAGAAGATAGCCACCGCCATCGCCAAGGCCTTCAGAGCTGTGGGCAATGATCCAGGCGCAGCTCCAGTAAAGCTAGCATACAAAGTGGTCGACGCGGCCGAACAGCAGTTTCAAAAATCCGTTCCCAGTGTGGAAGATATCCAGGACATTGTGGAGAAGACTCTGATCGAAGAGGGCTACGCAGAAGCGGCCAAGGCCTACATTCTCTACCGCCAGAGGCGTGCGGACGTCCGGGAAGCGAAGCGCTATTTGGGTGTGGCTGACGACCTCAAGCTGAGCATCAATGCGGTTGAGGTGCTGAAGAGGAGATACCTGCGCAGGGATGAACGAGGGGAGGTTGTGGAGACTCCAGGGGAGATGTTCGCCCGCGTGGCAGACCATGTCTCCCGGGCGGAAGGCCGATACGGCTGCGATGCAGAAGGCTATCGCCTCAAATTTCTGAGAATGATGCGAGATTTGGAATTTTTGCCAAACTCACCCACGCTGATGAACGCAGGCCTAGAACTGGGCCAGCTATCTGCATGTTTCGTTCTTCCTGTGGAGGATTCACTGACAGGCATCTTTGATTCTCTAAAGCATATGGCACTCATCCATCAGAGCGGAGGAGGAACCGGCTTTTCCTTCTCGTGGCTGCGGCCGAAAGGAGACGTCGTTGGGGCTACGGGCGGCGTGGCCTCGGGCCCTGTCTCCTTCATGCGCATCTTCGACACAGCTACGGATGTCATCAAGCAGGGTGGCCGCAGAAGGGGTGCGAACATGGGGGTTTTGCGCGTCGATCATCCAGACATCATAGAATTCATCGAGGCCAAGGAGAGGCCAGGCATCCTGGAGAACTTCAACATCTCTGTGGCGGCCACAGATAAGTTCATGGATAAAGCGCGCTCCGGAGGAGAGATCGAACTCATCAATCCTCGCTCAGGAGATGTCATGGGCAGCCTTGAGGCTGCAGAGCTGATGAATCTCATCGCCAACTCCGCCTGGAGAGGAGGCGATCCCGGAATGATCTTCATAGACCGCATCAATGCAGCACATCCCTTTCCTGCCAAAATAGAGGCCACAAATCCATGTGGCGAGCAGCCACTGCTGCCCTACGAGTCATGCAACCTGGGGTCCATCAACTTATCAAGGCTTGTGGAGAAGGGAGAGCTTAACTGGGACCGGCTGAGAGACCTGGTTTCATTGGCCGTGCGATTCCTGGACGATGTCATCGACATGAACCGCTTTCCTCTGAGACAGATCCAGATTGCAACAATGCAGAGCCGAAAGATAGGCCTTGGAGTGATGGGTTTTGCGGAGATGCTCATCAAGATGAACGTATCCTACTCTTCCCCGGATGCCATCCATCTGGCAGAGGAGATCATGAGCTTCATCTCTGCTGAAGGTCGAGAGGAGTCTGCCCGGCTTGGCCAGGAGCGCGGCTCATTTCCGCTCTTTGAGCAGAGCAAGCTCAAGAGATGGGATGCTATGAGGAACTCCACTGTGACCACAATCGCGCCAACGGGCACCATCAGCATCATCGCGGGCACCAGCAGCGGCATTGAGCCGCTTTTTGCTCTGGCATTCGTGCGGCACGTGCTGGAGGGCGCGAGGCTGCTCGAGATCTCGCCGCTCTTTGAGATGGCGGCGCATGCACGAGGATTTTATTCACCCGATCTAAGAGCAGAAATTGCCAGAAAGGGCTCCGTTCAGAGCATCGCGCGAGTGCCGCAGGACATCAAGGACACTTTCGTCACAGCCCTGGATATCCCGCCGCAGCAGCATGTGAAGATTCAGGCCGCCTTCCAAAGATATACAGACAATGCAGTCTCCAAAACGGTGAACCTGCCATCTGATGCGACCGTGAGCGACGTCTTGAATGTCTACAACCTGGCATACGATCTGGGCTGCAAGGGAGTGACGGTCTTTCGCTATGGCAGCCGCAGCCAGGTGCTGTATCTCGGGAATGAGGAGACTGTACCAGGGTGCAAGTACTGCGGCTAAGGTTGGCTATATCAGAAAGAGTGTTCAACATCCCTTTGTAGATCCTCAAGGGCGGATCTCAATTCTTCGATCTGAACGGGCTTGGAGATGTAGCCGTCCATGCCTGCATTCAGACATCTTTCTTTGTCGCCTTCAAGAGCATAGGCTGTCATTGCCAGAATGGCGGGCCTCTTTTTCAGGTTCATCTCATTGATGAATCTTGCAGCCTTAAGTCCGTCCATCTCCGGCATCTGCACGTCCATTAAAATCACGTCGTAATCCCTGTGCTTTAGCGATTGCAGAACCTCCAGGCCATTGGCAGCCACGTCAGCACTGTAGCCGAGCTTCTTGAGCATTAGAAGCGCAACCTTCCTGTTGACAGGATTGTCCTCGGCCAGCAGGATCTTCATATCCATGTGATCAGCCTTAGAGCTGGAGACTTTTTTCCAGCGACCTTCACGAGAGAATGCTTCAAGCAGCGCTGCACGCAGCTCGGAGAGCTTTACAGATTTTCCTGAGATGCTTTTGCTCGCACAATTCTGCTCAGATGTGGACAGCAGGATCACAGGAAGCTTCTCCTGTAGCCCTTCCCTCAATTTTTCAGATCCCGGCATGCGAATATCCAGAACCGCCACGTCAAAGCGGTTCCCTGCGATCTCCCTTGCCTCTCTGGCCGAGACCACAGGATATATCTGCATACCCCATTGATGGGCATGGTCTCTCAGGCTCTTGAGGGAGGTCTCGTCGTTTACCACCGCCAGCATCTTCTTCCCGACAAGCTTGCGGTCTTGCTCCTTTTCTGAAATGGCATCTGCTTTTATTGTAAAGTGAAATTCCGAGCCCTTACCAAGATCACTCTTTGCCCAGATCTTGCCGCCCATAAGCTCTACGAGCTTGCGGCTTATGGCCAGGCCAAGGCCCGTACCACCGTATTTCCTGCAAGTTGATGTATCCAGCTGACTGAATGACTGGAATAGCTTGCCGATGTTCTCCTGGGAGATTCCGATTCCCGTATCCTTCACTGTGAAATGAATCCCGCCTGGCTCATCTCCTGGACGTGCAGTGATCGTCACACGGCCATGGTCGGTGAATTTGACTGCGTTGCTCAGTAAGTTGGTCAGAATCTGACGCAGCCGAACAGAATCTGCGTGAATGGTTTGTGGCAGATCATCATCTATCACATAGCTCAGATCCAACCCCTTCTCGGCTGCCTTTGCCGCTACCATATCCAACGAGGTCTCTATGCACTTCCTAAGATCGATGATTTGAAGCTCCAGTTCCATCTTCCCTTCGTCAATTTTCGAGAAGTCCAGGATGTCGTTGATTATGGATAGCAATGCGTCTCCACTGGTGTGAATGGTCTCCACATAATCGCGTTGCTCCGGTGTGAGGTCCGTTTCAAGCAAAAGCCCTGTAAGACCGATCACCGCGTTCATGGGAGTTCTTATCTCGTGGCTCATGTTGGCCAAGAACTCGCTCTTCGCTCTGGATGCGGCGTCTGCCGCCTGTCGAGCTCTACGAAGCTCTTTTTCCGTTTTCTTATGCTTGGCCATCTCCTCTTGAAGCGCCTCGTTGGCCTTCATGAGCCAGGAAGTCCTCTCATTTACCCTCCTCTCCAGTTCCTCATAAGACCTTTTCAGGGCTTCCTCGGTGCGTCTGCGCGTTATTGCCTCGCCGATCGACCCCGCCGCAGCCTGTAGAATTGCAACTTCGTTCTCCTTCCACCGGCGATCACTATGACAGTCGTTAAAACCTATGATTGCCGAGAACTTACCATCAACGAATATCGGCGCGATTAAAAAGGACTTGACCTTCAGCCGTTCTAGAAACTCACGCCCCGGCGAGGATGTCTTCGAAATCGACCTTTGGATGGTGCTGCCAGAGGCAAGGATCTCATGCCAACCAGGAAAAAGGGCATGACTTGAGATCTCTCTTGGCAGAGCGTCGTAGACGTCTGCCTTTACATCCTCGCGGCACCACTCCAGCGGCAGGCTTTGCAAGTGTCCATTGCTTTCCATTCCATGATTTTGAATGATAAATATGCGATCTATATCCGCAGCCTTTCCCAAAATCCCAAGAGCCTTTTGTATGGCATTTGGATCAGGTGAGAGGAGCTGATTTGTAGCCTGGGCAACGCCTTGCAGCAAGCGATCGCGCCTATGCAGCTCCTCATCAGTCCTACGGCGCAAGATGAGCTTCCACATACCGCTCATGAGCAAAGTGAGCTGCCGCACATCGGCATCATTGTACTCTTCATCCTTATTGCCGACACCTGCCACAATTACAATCTTGCCCTTGTCCATAATGGGAACGTTCATGTGCCGAAGAATCCTTACGTGGCCCACTGGAACGCCTTTTTTCTGATGGCAAGAAGAATAGTCGTTGGTTATTACAGCTTTTCGCTGTCGCAGAGCTTCACCCCAAAGGCCCGTCTCGTCTAAAGGATAAACCACCTTCTTATGGTCTATATCGCATTCCTGCATAGCCCTCTTGGACCAGGAATGCATTACGAGGGTCTTCTCGTCTTCGTCTACAAAGGCCAAGTATCCCAGTTTAGAGTTGGTGAGCTTTACTCCTGCCTCCAATGCGAAGTCGGTTATCTCTTGCATAGATGCCTCGTCCATCTGGTTGAGCTTCACAAGAGCCTCCAGCCGGGCGTCATCCAATAGCAGGGCATCTTCAGCCAGTTTGCGGTTTGTTATATCGTAAAAGTTGACCAGGAAGTAGCTTGGAGTCCCGAAATCATCTCTTACAAGGGCGCAGATCATCTCTGTGATGTAAGTTCTGCCGTCTTTTCTTCGCAATGTTAGCTCTCCCTGCCATCTGTCTTGGGAGAAGAGTGCTGGTATGACCTCGTTTTTGATCTTGTTTTTACCATCTTCATTTGTAAAATCAAATACCGATCTTCCAATTAACTCAGATGCGTCCTGAAATCCTCCGCTCTTCAGGAGGCAGGGATTGACATACTCTATTCTGCCATCCAGGTCGGTTAGCACAACTGCTGTAGGCGCTGTCTCCACGACTTTTTTCATCTTTTTTGTCTCTGTATCAGCTTGCTTGTGCTCGATCATATCTTTCACATACCCTGCAAGGCCTACCTCATTTCACGATTCACCATGCCATGCATGTTGTAACTTCGAAGGGCTTCTTTGCAGAGAACCGGATGTGATTCAGATTGCGATCTTGTAGAGATATACAGCCAATAAACCGCAGCAAATGTTCGATCTTAGTTTCAGATTCTTCTTCCATAAGCCTTTCATCGCTCAAAGCAGATAACTTATTTTTGGAGGATGTAGTGGCCAATCCTCGTCGATCCAGTGTAGGTGCAGACAGTACCTAATTATATACTTTTGCCCACTGTCCATGTTTATTTACCTCACCTGGTGGACGGAGGTGAGCGAAAGAGACGGAGATCGCACCCCAATGAAAGGGCTAACCCCCTTTATCTTTGGAAAGCTGCATAAAACTGACATCATAATATTCGAAAAAATGGTTGCATATGGAAAAACGGACCACTGCCTAGACATAAGATCAGTCCACGATGAGGTCCTTGGCTCTCGCGAGGTCCTGGGAAGGGTTCGGGACCACATCAAGGACTCATCCCAGTGGATCGGCTGCACCGGCAACATGATGCCAAGAGGATCGGTGATGTCTGAGAAGAGATCGCGGGAGAAAGCAAAGTTCGGCCCTCACGTTCAGCTTATAAGAGCTCTCTTTTTCGCGTAATTAAATAGCGGGGAGTAGATTTGAACTACTGATCTACGGGTTATGAGCCCGTCGGGATATCCTGACTACCCTACCCCGCTTCACCTTGGGATATACACAATCACATGATACTTGCTTATAAGGCTTGCCGTCCACTACTCCAGTCCTAGCATGAATTAGATGGTTGAAGGGTGCATTACGTATGATTTTCAAAGGCTTGAAAAGGAAAGTTATAAATTATTCAAGTATAATAAGTCATAAGTAAAGGGGGTGCAATAATGGTGTCTCATATCAACCCTAAGATCTTTTTGATTCCGATGATATTGGTGTTCTTTACGCTCTCAGCTGCAGCCCAAGAAGAGCTGAAGTACGGATCCAAGGTGCTGCAAAATGATGTGGATGAGTCGCGGGCGATGAATCCATTCTATGTTGCCCCAATCTTTGCTTTTGTAGATGCGGGCATTATAGGAACATTTGACCCGGGCGATCCCATATATATTCATATCGATCCGAATAGCAACTTCGTCAGCGAAAACGACTTGCGTATTACTCCTTTTGCAGACTTTCCAGCAGGCTGCCAGGTAGAGCTTTCGGACCCGGACTACGGAAACAAGCTATCAAGATTCGGAGTCATGCCTTATCCTGCTGTTGAGCTGAGGTATTTTGATGCCAAAGGCGACAGAGCTTACAGCATCGACGACCCTGTATATTTAGACCTCAATCCAGGAAAGGTCAACTCTGGTGACATAAGAATCACAGGTTACATGGGTTATGAGGCAGGAAGCCGGGTTGAGGATTCAGATATAGATGCAGATAAGCCCACTTCACTCCTGCCAGGAATGTTCAACTTCTTCAATGCGAACGGTAACATCAACAATGCAGGATGGGCAATATATGATCAGGGAGATAAAATCTATATCGATACTCAGTATCCATTCTATACGATCACAATAAATGACATCAGGATGGCGATATGAAAGGACTTATCAGAGCCTGTATACTCGGAGCAGGCTTGATCTTGATCTTGACCACTGGATGCCTGGCATATGAGTTTGGATCAAAAGTTGCAGCCAAAGATGTAGACAGAGGCTTGCCCTTACAATCCTTCCCTGTGACACCTGTCATAAGATACCTCGACCGACTTTCCAATGGTTACGATGCGAACGATATCGTATATCTGGATATCATAAATCTCGCCAATGCTGCAGTCGACGAGGGAGACATAAGGCTCTCTGCCTTTGGACATTTTGCTCCCGGCACCACAGTAAGAGTCTCTGACAGGGATTGCAGTGCGAAACTGAGCGATTTCATCAATCCAAGCATAGTGTTCTTGGGTCTGCATGAGCCATTAGGATACGACTTCGATGATCCGGTTTATTGTGTGGCGGACGTAAGCATGCAAAGGACACAAACCAATGATCTCCGGTTGAATACAGTAAGTGGTCTTGCAGCTGGCACAAAGGTGCTTGATCTAGACTCTGATAACAACAAACCTTTTACAGAGATGCCACTATGGTGGAGCTTCATGTACTATGATCTTAAATCCTCCGGTTATGGTATAGAAGATAAAGTTTACATCCACACACAACAAGCATCTCCAAGAGTAATGGAAAATGATGTACGTCTATCGATCTGAGATTGTATGTGTCGGTCTCTATTCAACTTCTAGTTTGATATTGATTTTATCGATGATAGGAGGACGATAAGCAACGCTGGAGTGTAACCCATACGAGTGGACAACGAGTTAAGCAATGCCGACTCGGGGTTGTGTGAATGCTGGACGTGGAGGTATTCCTAATGTTGCGAGATTTGTTCAACGAATGATTGGGCATCAGAGAGATCGCCAGAAAAACGGGACACAGCCGATGTACAGTGAGGAAATATCTTGCTTTCAGAAGTTCCGCCTATACCTCAAGAGCGATCAAAGAAACCCAGCAAATTGGACGGCTACAGAGAATACACCATCAACAGACTTCATGACTGTCCTCTCTCTGCCAAGCATTCTTGGATGAGGTATGTCGAGTTCACACTGAATATCATTGTCCACACACAGATTCAGTCATTTGAATGCATTTCGCTATTTTGGCGGCTACACCAAAGAGATTCCAATGGAATGGCTCAAAGAAGAAGGACTCAAGGGTCTTGGATGGTTTTTTGGTTAATCCATCTATGTAATCGCAGGAGATGAGACAGATCCGTTAGAGGCGACAGTTTCGCGGCGCTCTACAGAACGTACTATCCGATAGCAAGTTTTATTGGCTGGGGCGAGCACAAGTTTATCTGATCTTAATGAAGTCGTCTAATTCGGCTTTTGGCGGACAGGGCCTGGAACAGATAGACCCCTTCGATACCAGTGACTCCAACCTCTGGAGAAAGGCAGAATACCTGGGACGCTACCTTTTTGCAGCCGACTTTTTGAGGCGATATCGACCAGGCACCGTGGCTGACATCTCTTGCGGTGTTGGATATGGCACAAACGAGCTGTGCAAGGCAGCCAGAAATGTTATAGGGGTTGACTGCAGCCAGGAATTGATCGAGATTGCATCCATGCGGTGCAAGAACACTGGCGTCAGATTTCTTAAAAAAGACCTCAATTGCGAAGACCTGACCCCGGATGTAGCAGATCGCTCTGTGGATGCCGTGGTCAGCTTTGAGACCCTGGAGCATCTGACAGATTCGCATCGAGCTGTATCTCAGTTCGCTCAGGTCTTGCAGCCTGGAGGCTTTTTTATCTGTTCAGTTCCAAACGCGCTATATGAGTCTGGCGATGATGCAGGCCTTCCCAAGAACAAATCCCATAAACAGTGGTTTTCATTTGGGTCTTTGAGCAGAATCGTACAAAGCCACGATATGCAAGTGCTGTACCGGCTGGGGCAGTCCTGGTCCAGAGCCATCTTTCGCAGAGAACAGCAGCTATCACACGCCAGGTGTCTGACAAGAAAGCTCTCTGAAGAGCCGATCATGCACACTCCAGAGATGATTCGGTGGCTGTCGTACGTCGCTGCATATCCCACCGTCGAAGATGTAGACGGGTCCTACTCCATTATCGTCGTTGCCCAGAAGAAATGATGGCATCTTCGTCAACCACCTTTTATTGGGAAAGGCTTTATCCAATCCGAACATAACATGTGTCGATGACGAGAGCATCATTTTATCTGGCAGCCAGCATTCTGATGCTGTTAATTGCTGCAGCCACAATTACGCCGACTGCAGCGCAGGGTAACTCGAGCAGGGTTCTTTTGGAGACCAGCATGGGCAACATCACATTGCAGCTCTACAGCGATATGCCCATCACAGTTGGCAATTTCGAGAAGCTTGTGAAGGCCGGCTTTTATGATGGCACTATATTTCACAGAGTGATCGACGGCTTCATGATCCAGGGCGGAGACCCAGAAGGAACTGGAATGGGCGGCCCAGGTTACACAATCAAGGATGAGTTCACCAGCCACAACAGGAATGATCGCGGCACAATCGCCATGGCCAACGCAGGACCAAACACAGGCGGCAGTCAATTCTTCATCAACCTCGTGGACAACAATTACCTTGACACAGCTCATCCAGTTTTCGGAAAAGTGGTCGATGGTATGGATGTGGTGGACGCCATCGGAAAAGTCAAGACCGACTCCACGGACAGGCCGCTACAGGATGTATCAATAACCCACGCCGAAATCATATCTTAAATTTAAGGAGATACAAAGCAATGGCACAAGACACTCCGCTGGCAGGCGGAACTAGGGTATCCTTGAAGACCAGCATGGGCGACATCACATTGCAGCTCTACGAGGATATGCCTCTCACTGCCGGAAACTTCAAAAAGCTCGTTGAGAAGGGATTTTACGACGGCACAGTCTTTCACCGCATCATCGACGGCTTCATGATCCAAGGTGGAGACCCCACAGGCACAGGCAGGGGTGGACCTGGATACGCCATCAAGGATGAGTTCACCAGCCACAACAGGAATGATCGCGGCACAATCGCCATGGCCAACGCAGGACCAAACACAGGCGGCAGCCAGTTCTTCATCAACCTGGTGGACAACAACTATCTGGACAAAGCCCATCCGGCTTTTGGCAAGGTGGTTGAGGGCATGGACGTGGTGGACGCCATCGGAAAAGTCAAGACCAACTCCATGGACAGGCCGCTAAAAGAGGTCAAGATACTTAGCGCGAAGATCGTCGCTTAAATTTTATTTTTCGCTATTGGCCGATTTTCAAAAAAGCTTCAATGGCCCAGATGGCCACCTTGTCCACCCTCAATTGGCCCGGCGTCCTCGTATCCCTGGCGCTGACCCGTGCCAGCAAGCCTGGTCAGCTTTTCAGGATAAAATAACAGCCTGACCACGTTCTGGGCATGTTCATACGACCTTCGTTCCGCCAACCAGGCCAGCGTCTTTTCATCAGGCGCTTCATCCTCGTGAACGAAGACCTCAATGATGTGTTTGTTTGTCATGAGCTGAGCAGCGATAAGACCCAAGGATGCTTCGTGGGCGCACATCTTGTCCTTTTCCGCAGAACCTGGCATTCCCAGAGCCATGACGACGTCGCAGTTATCCTCCACCAGGAGCTTCTTTGCAGCTACAGGCAGGTCCTTTATGCCCGGCACAGTGTAGCGAACGATCTCCACAGATGCCTCCTTTTTAATCGCTAAAATGGCAGTCCGGGCCATGTCACAACGGGCAAAGGTAGTGTCGGCGATGCCGATTCGTTTCATGAAATGATAGATGAACGAGTGAAGCTTTAGGATTGTCGGTCCTGCCCCACGCCATGCAGCCTCTAAGGTAGCACCAACCGACATCGTTAATAAGGAGAAACTAATCCCTGATGGTTTATGGCCTGGGGCGGTTTTTTCAATACAATCTCCCTACCTTTACCTTTTAGCCGCCTCAGGCCCATTCCTCCTTCCATCCACGATCCGGACGAACAGGATGTCAAAAACTATCCTAACCAAAGCTCATTAAGTTGTCGGATAGAGCTCATTTTACTTGAGCAATCCTGAAGAAAATTAAGGTTGGATATTAATTAAGCCTCCAGATGCTGTAATTGAGAAACGCGGCAAAGCATACCCATAGCAGGTAAGGCATGAGGAACAGGGCAGCCTCTCTTGAGATCGGCCAAAACTTCAAGGTGGTCAGCACAATCAAGAACCATAGCACGGCAATCGTTGCAAGTCCCCCCATCGGCCAGTGCAGGCCGAAGAATACCATTGACCAGAGCACATTGACCATGAGCTGGATGGCAAAGACTCCAACGGCCATTCTCACATCCGCCCGCCCCAAGCCTTCGCGATAAACCAAAAAGAGTGACAGTCCCATTAAAGTGAAGAGCACAAGCCAGACGGTAGTGATGATCCAGCCCTGGGGCGTGAACCATGGCTTGGTCAGGTCCTGATACCATGTAGAGACTGAGCTTCTGGTGAAGACCGAGCCCAAGACCCCGGCTAACTGGCAGACGACTATGCAAAATATAAGGGTGGGAAGCTCGCCTGATCTTATGTTCTCCATCTTATCACCTGGATTGCGTCCCTCCACTATTATTCATCTCTTCATCATCGGCATGCCACATGGGATGAACTATGCAAAGAAATTTTAAATCTATGGCTCCTGTGTTACAGATGTGCTGCCAGTAACTAGGGGGAACAAGAATCATCTGGCCGGGCCCGACATGAACTTGCTCTTCATTTACATGCATCTCGCCCTCTCCTTCCAGGATAAAGTATGCCTCTGAAGATGTTTTCAGCCTGTGGGAACGAGATCTCTCCCCGGGTTTTATGATTGCATGAGCAACGCTGTAAGGCAGATTTAGACTTTCCCTGGTCGGGTGAAGAAGCTCGCAAAGATGCGTGTTGTCTGCAGCGATAAAATAATTGCTTTTCGCCGTATCTTTTACGAACATGATCATCTCTGTTTAAAAGAGATCATCTTCATTCTATTTGTCGTTTACTATGAATGCCATCAGCTTTAGATTCTGATGACCAAGTTCCTGCCGTCGATGAGAAGAGATGATATAATCCACTCGGTCAATTCAGGTACCATAGAAATTATCCTTGCCAGGCAAGGGGTGATTGGATATTCATCGCCCTCACATGAGTGTGTCTTATAGCCTTCCAGCTCAAGGATTGCGTCATTAAGACCGTCTTCGAAGATCGAAACGAGATTTCCATCTCTATCCAGGATGAGGCCGTCGACGATATGTGATGTTATATCCTCGCCCATGGGATCGCAGGTTCGGACGCATAGGAAGGCCTCACCATCTACTGCCAGGATAAAGAAGTATCTGTCCGGGTGCATAACGAGGTCGTATTGAAGCTTTTCGTGACTGACCTCGATCCCGATTTTTATCAATCTAGATCTCCCACCTGAAACCTGCTTTGAGACCAACTGCAAGATCATGCCCGGAGGCTGATTATAATATTTTATAATGAACATTTTGAACTTAAATGCCTTGCGGTTGGTCATCGGATTAAATTCCGGCTGGGCGAGAAGGCTCCATCATATTTAAGCCCAGAGAGAACAAAAGGTCATTGATAGAGGAATTCAATTAAATGCGAATAGCAGAGATCTTTGACTCATTGCAGGGCGAGGGCCCGGCAATGGGGCGGCAGGCCACATTTGTCAGGCTAGCAGGCTGCAACCTCAGATGCGAAGGATGCGACACTGAACTTGAGCAATGGCAAGAGCTAACTCCGCTAGAGGTAAATGAGAAAGTCATTGGGAATAGGGTGATAATCACAGGTGGAGAGCCAACGCTGCAGATGCCTGAGCTCTCTGATTTGATCATGCTCCTTCATAGGGCGGGCAAGGAGATTCATATTGAGACGAATGGCACAATTCTCATTTCCGAAGATATATTGAAAATGATCCACCACGCTGTGGTCAGCCCCAAGCGTGGGTCCGATTTTCATCCGGCTTACTGGTCGGCAAAAGAGAATGTTCACTTCAAGTTCGTGGTCGGAAAGGCTCCATGGTGCTGGACATCCCGGCAGCTCAGAAAACATGTATGTGCTCTGCCCAAAGAAAGAGTCTGGATCATGGCTTTTGGAACCGATCCCGATCTGCCCGAGGCCCATGAGGCTTGGAACCTTGCGCTTCAACTGGGCGTCAACTACTCCGATCGACTCCATATCCGTCTGAGGAGAAAATAATGCAATATGTCTCAACCAATTAGTTATAGCACAGCGTAGTTGCTATGGCTGCTCAACAAAAAAGATGCTGCAACCCCAAGAACCGTGAGCCCGATGCCCATCGCCAGAACCTGCCAGGAGAGTTGCAGCAGCATGAAGGCGTTTATTGCGATGCCCAAGACCGGCAGCAGCGGCATCCTGCTTAGAGATATGGGCACTTGAAACGGCCTGGTCTTCTCAGGATTTTTGTACCTGAGAACAATCAAAGCAGCATTGATCACAATGAACGTCAGGAAGACCGTGAAGTTGTTGACATTGGCCACGAAAGCTATATCCTCCAAGAGCACAAAGGCCATGCTGAGGACCATGGATAGGATTATGGCTGCCCAGGGCGTCCCGGTCTTGGGATGAACTTGTGCGAGCATCCTGGGAAGTGATGATGATTTAGCCATGCCGTATATGATCCTCGACGAGGCCAGTAGCATGAGCAAAACTGTATTAGTGGTAGCGAAGAGTGCCACCACCGAAATTACGATGGAGGCGCTCTGTCCAAGGGCGGCATAGGCAATCTCGGCAAAAGGCGCAGCAGATTGGCTAAGCCCCTGCCAGCCAAGGACGCTGACTGCGCAGAGCGCCACCATTATGTAAAGGATGATGCTCACTGATATGGCCATGATCAGCGCTCTTGGAATGTTCTTCTCTGGATCTTTGGCCTCTTCTGAGAGCTTTACCATCTCCTCAAAGCCGATGAAGGCAAAAAATATCAGGGCAGATGCCTGAAATATGCCCGACACGCCAAAGGGCATCTCCAGATAATCAACGCTTCCAAGGTGGGGAATTCCCAGGATTATCACGAAGATCAAGCCAAAGGCTTCTATTATCGTTAATATCATGGCCACCTGAGCTGATTGCTTTATTCCAGCAAGGGCGATCGCACAAAGAGCTATCACCAGGACTAGAGCCGAGGGAACCAGTGGAGCTCCCACTAGTGACTGGAAATAGCCGGCGAATCCCAGGGCCACTGTGGCAGCTCCGATCACGCCGCTGAATATGATCAGCCAGCCTATGACAAAGCCCGAACGGCGGCTGAAGGCCTGAGCTGTGTATTCATATTCAGCGCTGGCCTTGGGGAACATGGATGATAGCTCGGCATAGCTCATCCCTGTTAACAGCGCGACGAGCGCAGATATGGCGAAGGAGATCCAGACTGCGTTTCCAGCAAGTCCTGCCGCCTCTCCGATGAGTGCATAAATGCCAGCCCCGAGGATGATGCCAATGCCAGATAATGTAATCTCGAAAAGCCCGAGAACGCGCTTGAGCTCAGCCCTCTGTCCCACAGATCACCGTTGACTGGAATGTATATAGCATTTTGTAGTCTGCAACTCTTTTGCAAAAAAAAGCTGAATAGCATGTGCGCCCAAGCAGATATATGCATGGGCGGTCAACGAGCCTTGGAAGGAGGCAGGATGATACAAATGGTCTGATCTTGCCACAGAAGGCGCTGATTACTTGGGTCGAAGGCATGCCCCAAGCATCAGAAGAAAATAATTATATAATATTAAGTCGAAAGATACATCTCTCAAGAAGGCCATACGATAGTTGGCTTTGGAGCTGACCCGTTCATGAAAGGCATCAAAGATAAGTTTCCAAATTTGCCCGAAAGAATCTCAGGATTAAGAGAACTAGCCTACAACCTATGGTGGAGCTGGCACCCTGAGGGCCGTGCGATCTTCAAGCTGCTCAACCGCCAGGGATGGTATCTGAGCAACCACAACCCTGTGAAGATGATAAACCTCACGGACAAGAAGACATTGGATGCTGCCTCTAGGGATCCTCACTTTTTGAGACATTACGACGCAGTATTGGCCCGTTTTGAGAGCTATATGGACATATCCCGCGGCTGGTTTTGTGCCAATGTATCAGAGCCCAAATTGCATACCATAGCCTACTTCTCGGCCGAGTATGGCTTGCACCACGCTCTCCCATTTTACGCAGGCGGATTGGGATTCCTGGCAGGCGATTTTTTGAAAGAGGGAAGCGACCTGGGAGTCCCAATGGTCGGGGTTGGGTTCATGTATCCGCAAGGCTACTTGCGGCAGATGATCTCGCCAAACGGCTGGCAGGAAGGAGCCTGCGAGATTCTGGACCGGGAGAACGCACCCATTCGCAGAATGACGGACTCAGATGGAAATCCGATTTCAATCAAAGTCCCAGTCATGGACCCGCCCGTTTACCTTGAGGTATGGCAGGTTAAAGTGGGAATGACGAACCTTTATCTCATAGACACCTCCAGCGAGGCCAACGATCCATGGAACCGCTGCATCTCCGACCGACTCTATACCGGAGACCTGGAACAGCGCTTGCGCCAAGAGATCGTTCTTGGTATTGGAGGTGTTCGCATACTCCAGGCTCTGGGTGTGGAATACTCGGTACTTCATCTGAATGAAGGCCACCCGGCCTTCGCAGTCCTGGAGAGAGTGCGCGAAAAGGTAAACGGGGGTATGAGCTACAGTGATGCCTTTGATGAGGTCCGCAACACCACTGTCTTCACTACACACACGCCAGTGCCTGCAGGACATGATGTTTTCTCGTTTCAGCTGATGGACAAGTACTTCGGCTCTTACCTGCCTGGCCTGGAACTTCCCCGGGATGAATTCTTCAGGCTGGGTGTGAATCCGTCAAAGCCAGATGGCTTTAATATGACTGCATTTGCCATGCGCTCCTCTGCCTATCGCAACGCTGTGAGCAAAAAGCACTGGGAGGTCACCCGCGAGATGTGGCAGCAGCTCTGGCCGGACTTGACTCCCAAGGATGTTCCAATTGATTACATCACCAATGGCGTGCATGTTCCATCCTGGATCGATCGCAGGCTAGGTGACGAGATATTCAATCGGTATTTGGGCCGAAACTGGTTGGAGGATCACGATCAACCCAGCATTTGGGAGCTGATAGACGAGATTCCTGACAATGTACTCTGGGCGCACCACAACATCATGAAGGGCATGCTCATAACCAAGATAAGGGCACGAGCCCGTGAGAAGTGGCTGAACACTGGCACTGATCCGCGCCTGATCATAGCCTCAGGAGTGCTTCTCGACCCATCTGCCTTGACCCTCGGATTTGCCAGACGCTTCGCATCCTACAAGCGTCCCACACTGCTCTTGCAGGACATGGCCAGGCTGAGGTCGATTCTGAATGATCCATGGAAGCCGGTTCAGATCATCTTTGCGGGCAAGGCTCACCAGGATGATCAACAGAGCAAGCAGCTCTTGCAGAAGGTCTTCGGTGCTGCAAAGGACCAGTCATTTGGAGGACGCATCGCGTTTGTAGAAGATTATGATGAGCTGCTGGCGCAATATTTGGTACATGGAGTGGACGTTTGGGTGAACAATCCAAGGCCGCCAATGGAGGCCAGTGGTACAAGCGGCATGAAGGCAACGCTGAACGGGGTGCCGCAGCTTTCCATCCTGGACGGGTGGTGGATCGAGGGCTACAACGGCAAGAATGGCTGGGCATTTCAGGGCGCTCCAGAAGGCCCAAACAGAGATGACATGGATGCTGCAGCGATCTACGACCTCCTTGAGAAGGAGATCGTGCCCCTCTTCTACGATGTGGACGAGCTGGGAATTCCACACAGGTGGGTGAGCGTGATGAAGGAGGCCATCAAGATGACTGGACCCAACTTCTCAGCCCGCAGGATGGTCAAGGAGTATACTGACAGGTTCTACCGCAAGGCCATCGAGGCCTGCATTAAAGCAGAATACAGGACTGAAAAAAGGGGCGCGAAGGTGGACCTGTTCAGACGAATCTGATTAATGGCCTTTTGCTCGGCCATTCATCACACCATCCTCTCATATATCTTCTCCACCAATGGCAGAGGAGACACGGAATTCATGTTCAGGCCTAGCTCCTCCGGCCCCAGGCCCAGAGCAATGCCGACAAGCTGCGTCACGTAGAGCACTGGAATCCCTATCTTCTCGCTTTTTTTTTGCTCCAGCGACCTTTGCTTGGCGTCCAGCATGATGTGACAGAGCGGACACACTGTCACTATAACCTCCGCACCTGCCCGCTTTGCCTCCGATAAAATCATAAATGCCGTATCCTCTGCAGCCTTCTCCTGGGGCATGAATATCGGCCCACCGCAGCAAAAGGTCTTAAGACGGAAATCCAGTGGCTCGGCATGCAGGGTTTTGATAAGCTTTTCCAGGAGCACAGGAAACTCGGGACTGTCCACCCCCCGTGGTCGGGTCAGGAGGCAGCCATAGTAGGGTGCGACCTTCAGGTCCTTTAGGGGGATTGATATCACATCGTCGTCCTTCGCAAGAACCTCCAATATGACATCAAGGGCGTGCCTGATCTCGGCGCCTACATACTTTTTGGTCAGAACTGCGTTCACCCTGGCCCTCGTCTCCGGCTCTTCCATACGCTGAACAGCCGATCGCAGATTGCTATAGCAGATGGAGCAAGAGGTCATGATGGCAAGATCAGTTTGTGCCATGTTGCGAGCTGCCAGGCCCGTTGCAGCCAGCTCATTGGACACATGCGTCGCTCCGCAGCAGTTCCAGTCCTCCAGCTCCTCCAGCGCAATTCCAAGTGCGGAGCAGACCGCCCTGGTGGAAACGTCCATCTCTTTTCCTGTAGATCTGGAAACGCAACCAGGATAATAGGCCAGCTTCATTTACCAAGCTCCTCCATGATCCTTTTCACTTCTTCTCGCCCTTGGATCTTCTCAACTTCAATGCTCAATTTTCCTTTCGGCATCATCTCCAGGCCCATCTCCATCGACTGCACCATGCCCTGAGGATAGACCAGCAGGAACTCGCCTGTCAGAGGAAGTTCAAAGATCCTGCCATATTCCCGGATATGCTTGGAAAAGATCTGCTCGTAGGCGGCGTCCTTGGTCTTGATGCCCTCTTTTTCAGCCAGGACTTTGCAGGCCGATACAACCGCTTTGGGACGGATGCCTCGCGGGCAGCGCACAGTGCAAAGGAGGCAGGAGGTGCAAAGCCAGATAGTATCGTTCACCAGAGCCTCTTCTTTTTTGCCATCCAAACAGAGCTTGATCAGCTTGCGAATGCTTGGATTCATGAGATGAGCAGTGGGACAACTGGCAGAACATGTGCCGCACTGAATGCAGGTTTGCACCTCGTCTCCGGCCAGCCGCAGGATAGTCTGCCTGAAGCCTTCATCAACATCAGAAGACATCTTATTTTCCTCCCCTAGCCGCAACATCATCCCCAAACTTGCCCTTATGCAGTCGCTGCACGATCTTCTCTGCTGCCTGCACTGGCGGCTCGTGCTCAAGGATCTGCCTCACCTTCGGCTTCTTTAGCACCGTCTCCAGAGGGCTCAGCGCTTCATCCACCATCTTCAAAAGCTCTGGATCAATCTCGATCTTCTCGGGTGCGGGCAGTGGCACCCTCTCGATTGCAGGTGGATAGACAGCCTTGCTCACATCTGGAACCTTTCGCTCGCCCGTCTTTATGGCTGAGATCGCTTCCTTCCATGCCTCAGCCCAGGGGGTATCCTTGACCTCGGTGTGCCGGACGCCGGACCTTTGCACATCTATAGCAAACACCGGGCAGGCCAGCTCGCAGGCTCCGCATAAGATGCATTGATCCTTTACGGGCGCCGCTTTCCCTCGCTCGTCCACGTACCAGCACTTGGCAGGACAGACGTTGAAGCATGCCTGGCAGCCCAGTGGATCGCAGCGCACCAGGTTCTTCTCTATGAGCCTGATCTCGCCCTCAAAGGGCTTCTTCACATCCATTGCATCGTATGGACAGACCTGGGCACATCTGCCGCAGCCTATACA
>JAAZNX010000037.1 GCA_012798025.1 Methanothrix sp.
GCGCTCGTATCCTTGTTGCAGCCGCTGCTGGCATGCACGAGGCGAAACAAAGATAGTCACATCCAGCTCTAATTTATCATCATGAAGGTGGGACGCAAAGCCAAGCCCCAGTCGCCTGAGGAGATGGCGCTGGTGCATCACGCCCTGGAAAACCCTACTCGCAGGAATATGATCATCCTCATGAACCAGGGAAAGCTCTCGGTCCCGGAGATCGAGGCCGAATTTGGGCCGAACATGCTCGACTACCACATGCACCGGCTGGAGCTGGCCGGCTTGATTGAGGTGCGCGAGGAAAAAATCGTGCTGACTGAGGCTGGCGTGGCCTATGGAGGCCTCGTGAAGATGCAAAAGGAGAAGGGCGGGGCGGGCAAAACATGAAAGCGATCTTCCTTGGCACCAATGGCTGGTATGACACAGACACAGGCAACACCATCTGCACCCTCATAAACTGCGAGAAGTACCACATCATCCTCGATGCGGGCAATGGCATCTATAAGCTAGACCGCTACATACACGACGACCTGCCAGTCTACCTCTTCCTCAGTCATTTTCACCTCGACCACATCGAAGGGCTGCACATCTTGAACAAGTTCCACTTCACCCAAGGGCTGAAGATCTTTGGCCAGAAGGGCACAGGAGAGGTCCTGGACATCATCATGCGCCAGCCCTTCACAGTTCCAATTGATATGCTGCCCTTTCCAGTCGAGGTGCAAGAGCTCTCAGAGGGACACTACAAGCTGCCCTTTGCCCTGGAGTGTCGCTTCTTGGTGCATGCTGCGCCCACCCTGGGCTACAGGTTCGATCTTGACGGCAAGATAGTAACCTACTGCCCTGACACAGGCGTCTGCGAGAATGCTGTGCTGCTAGCTGAGGATGCCGATCTCCTTATTGCCGAGTGCTCCCACAAGCCAGGCGAGGAGAGTCCTGCCTGGCCACACCTCAACCCGCAGGACGCTTGCGAGATTGCACGCCGGGCAGGAGCAAAGCGTCTAGCCCTCACGCACTTCGACGCTGGGCGCTACACGACCATACAGGAAAGGCTGGATGCTGCTGCAAGCGTTCTGGACTGCAGCGAGATCGTAGTCGGACTTGATGGCATGGTGCTTGAACTATGAGGGCGAGGTTGTTATGAGGATAGGACCTGTGATAGTCTTATTGCTGGCGTTATGCGATCTCGTGACTTGTGGCAGTGCACAGAGCACTAGCGGCTTTCAGAGTGTGAGCGGCCAGTTCGCCAGAGAATGGCTAAGCGATTTCAAGGCCGATAATCCACAGCCTGTCCGAACGGCTGGCAACGGCAGCGACTTATGGTGTTGGGGAGGCGCGCCCAAGGGGAGCACCATTGTCGATGGAAAGCTCGTGCAGGACCCCTACTATCTCAGGCCTTTGCTGAATTTATCCAGCAACTGGCTGGATGAGGCATATACCGATCCAGGAACAGGGCTGCCCGTCAATGCCTACGTAGATCCTTTAACAGGCACTAGATACTACGTTTACCTAAATCCCAACACAGGCGACCCTATCTACACGTATGTTGTTCCTGTCTCAGGACAGCCGTACTACACTTATTTAGATAATGCTGGCAAGCAGGCCACCTCGAGCACACCGCCATCAGGCACTTCAAATGCGCCTTCGAACGGTTGGATAACTGCATAGTCCCAACTGGAATAATCCAGCAGCAGGTCCTGTCACGCGAAAGGCTTTTATTGCGCCGCGTCCATTGATCGGGCGGTGGGGTCAGAATGAGGACTGCATTTGCAGTTTGTGTATTGTTATGCCTTTTGGCAGCGCAATGCCATGCTCAAAGCACAAGCCGCTTCCAGAGCGTTGGCGGAGATTTTGGCCAGACCTGGATTAGCAACTTCAAGGCCGCGAATCCCGAGCCTGCCAAGGAGAGCAGCAATGGCAGTGATCTATGGAGCTGGGGAAGTGCTCCAAAAGGAAGCATAATAGTCAACGGAGAGTTGCAAGCCGATCCCTATTACTACTGGAAGTCGCTCAACCTGACCAATAGCTGGCTCGAGGATGCCTATGTGGATCCTTACACAGGAAACCACGTATATTCATACATAGATCCCAACACTGGCTTTATAAGGTATTTCTACATGGACCCAAGCACGGGAAAGCCGGTGTACGTGAATTATGATCCCGCCACAGGGAATCCAACCTATGGCAGCGTTTCACCCTTCTATGCATCCAATGACTGGTCGGGCAATTATGCGCTGCCGTCCATATTCAACTCGAACAGTCCGTGGGGTTGAAGGCTAAACCACCCTTGAAGAAAAACCAATCGATGGAGGAAAGCCAATGAATTCCAAAAAGTTATTTGCAATTTTTGCTTTGCTGTCGCTGACTGCAATTTCAGCGCATGGAGAGTTGACAGAATACCAACAGGGCGTTTATGCAGGCTTGAAGGCGGGCATGATGATAGGCAAGCTCCTGGGAGCCGCTCCCTACGATCCCAGCCAAGCCCAGCAGTTCAATGCTCAGGTGGATCTGTTCAACCAGGGGCTGATAGGGGCATTCGGAGACAACCAGACTGCGATAAACGCCTTCAAGCTGCAGCCCTATAGCGCCACAGCTGCGGCAAAGTCGGTCTACTCAGGCAAGCCCGTCCATTCAATAGACGGAAGCTGGAACCAGAGCAATGTCACCGTTCTGGGAGATGTAGATGAAGGCACCAGGATCTATGACATGCCAGCATCGTCATATTACACTTGGGTCGGAAATGCGCCCTCATTGGGATATAGCGGTGGCTACAATAATCTAGGCTCTGTTTAGCCGCGCACAACTTTTTTGCTCATCGCTATTTTTTCTGGGAGTTGCAAATTCTCTTCGACTTTGCGTATCTGTTGTGAAACTTGATGCGGAAATTCAACCACAAGATTTCGGCGAGGAGCCTA
>JAAZNX010000068.1 GCA_012798025.1 Methanothrix sp.
GACGCTGAGGTCGTAATAGTAACTATGGGATCCGTAATTGGAACTATCAAGGATGCCATCGATGTCATGCGCGCCGAAGGCAAGAAGGTCGGCCTGGTCAAGGTCAGATGCTACAGGCCCTTCCCTGTCCAAGCATTGCGCAAAGCTCTGAGTGACGCAAGCGTGATTGCAGTTATTGAGAAGGATGTATCCATTGGAGCCGAGGCCGGGCTTGTGACGGACTTGAAGGCTTCATTCTACAACAGCAAGCTTCACATACCCATTATTGGCTTTGCAGCAGGCCTTGGAGGGCGCGACATCACCGTCAAAGACATAAGAAAGATCGTAGAGAAGGCAGAGGCTGCCCGCAAAGGAATAGAATCCGAGTTCGAGTTCCTCGATTTAAGATGGGAGATCCTGTAGGAGGTTTTGGAAAATGGAAAAATCTTTGCTTGCACCGGGGCACAGGGCCTGCGCAGGGTGCGCCATGCCCACGGCTATCAAGCTCGTCTTAGATGCTGCGGGCCCGAACACCATCGTGGTGTCGCCCACGGGCTGCCTTGAGGTCACTACCACGCCCTTCCCAGAAAGCGCTTGGTGTGTTCCGTGGATCCACTCCTTATTCGAAAATGCGTCCGCAGTGGCTTCAGGCGTTGAGGTGATGGTCAAGCGGCGATGCAAGGATACCAACGTCGTCGTCATAGGAGGAGATGGCAGCACATTCGATATCGGCATGGGCTGCAACTCAGGCATGTTCGAGCGTGGCCACAAGGTCCTTTATGTCTGCTATGATAATGAGGCCTACATGAATACAGGCGTGCAACGAAGCGGATCTACGCCTTTTTGTGCCCAAACTACCACAACGCCGCCGGGCTCCAAATCATCAGGCAACCCGAGGCCCAAGAAGGACATGCCTGCGATAGCTCTAGCTCATAGGGTGCCGTACGTAGCAACGGCATCTGTCGCGTACCCCGTCGACCTGAGAAGAAAGGTAAAGAATGCCTTACAGACCAATGGCCCCTCCTACATTCAGGTCAATGCACCATGTATCACTGGATGGACCTTTGATGCTGGCACCATGGTTGAGATTGCACGGCTCGCAGTGGAGACAGGCCTTTGGCCGCTTGCCGAGTGGGTGAACGGGGAGCTGACTGGTGTCAAGAAGATCCGCAGGCCAAAGCCAGTCCAAGAGTACCTCAAGGTTCAGGGCAGGTACAAGCATCTCTTCAAGAAGCCTGACGGCGAAGATATACAAAAGGAGATACAGGCCATCGCGGATAAGAACATAGCCAAGTACAAGCTGGTTGACTGAATATGTACGTCGGCCGGATAGTGGCAATTGGCCGAAGTGATAAAAGGTGCTGGGTGGCTTACAGGGTCTCCTCTCGCTCTTTTCCGAGCCGAAGGGCCGAGATCAGAGGGAGGAGCATTTTGGTCTCTCCGAGGAATGCAGCCGACCTGGCCAAGAACCCATACATCGCGTACAACTGCATCCGTGTTCTCGATGATGCTGCAGTCGTTGCCAACGGCACTCAGGCAGACACGATCGTTGAGAAGATCGAGGATGGGATGCGTCCGTTGGATGCCATCTCCCTGAGCCTTGCGACTCTCGGCTACGAGAGGGACGAGCTGGATACGCCTCGTCTGGCAGGTGCCGTCGAGGGTGATGCTGGGTGGCTTGGGATTGTGATGAAGGACGAGCTGCGTGTCAAAGAATTCAGGCTGGTGGACGGCCAGGCTTTCATGGTCGCGACCTATGAGATGACGGACTTTGAGTCAATCCCGATGAGCGGCCATGGCCCAGAAGAGATCGCCCGTCAGGCATTTGATCTGTCATTCGAAAGGCCAGTGTGCGCCGCTGCTGCACTGGCCAGGTTTGGTGGCGAAAACGGTAAAGGATTTGATCTTGCGGTTTATAATCCGTTGTAGAGGGATGATATGGAGATCAATGGTGTGCAAATAGAGGATACCTTTGCGGAAGGCTTTCCCATAAAGGTAGCAAGGGTGCAGATCACTGCCGTAACTGAGCGATGGGCTCTGGAGGCGGCTCGCGAGGCCACTGGATTTGGAACGTCCGTCATTGGATGCTCTGCTGAGGCGGGCATCGAGTGCATAGTCGACGGAAGCCAGACGCCAGATGGCAGGCCGGGCGTCAATGTCCTGATCTGCAACATGGGCTACAAGAACCTTGAAGCTTCTTTGATGAATCGACTGGGACAGTGCGTCTTGACAGCACCAACTGCTGCGGCCTTTAGCGGTATGCCAGAGGCGGAGAAGCAGTTCGATACCGGAAAGAAATTGAGCTTCTTTGGTGATGGCTACCAAAAGCAGGTAGAGTTGTTCGGAAGGAATGTCTGGAAGATACCACTGATGTCAGGCGATTTTATAATCGAGCAGAGCTTTGGGGCAGTCGATGGAATAGCAGGCGGAAACTTCTTGATTTTGGGCCAGAACCAGATGGCTGCTCTGACAGCAGCTGAGGCTGCAGTAGATGCCATTGGCAAGCTCAAGGGCTCCATAACCCCCTTTCCCGGTGGAGTGGTATCAAGCGGCTCCAAGGTTGGCTCCAGGTACAAATTCCTGAAGGCTTCGACCAACACAGCATTCTGCACATCTCTGCGGGAGGACGGCGTCTGCACGCTTGCAGAAGACATCTCCTGCGTCTATGAGATTGTGATCAACGGTGTAAACAGGGACGCCATCCAGCAGTCCATGAAGGCTGGCATCAATGCTGCCTGTCGCGTGCCGGGGGTCCTGAAGATCTCTGCCGCCAACTACGAAGGGAAGCTGGGGACTCACCAGTTCCCGCTGCATGTAGTGCTTGAGTAGGTGGCCTGCGCCCAAAGCCATTGAAGGCTGGAGTTTGCGCCCTGCGATCGCATATCGGGAAGCAATGGGTTTTGCAAAGGTGGCGATGAGATGACAGCTCAGAAGATCGTTGAAACCCGCGATAAGATACAGTCCTGGCTCACCCAGGAGGGTCTTTTCAAGGAGACTGTCCAGGACGAGAACCTGCACTTTCACATTGCTGCCGAGTACCCTGCTCACACTGGCAGACATGTCAGCATCATTCAGCCCAAGAACCGCGAGGACATGATCGTTGTTTTCAGTAGAATCAGGCTGGCTGAGGCCCACCAAAAGGCAATCGTGGCCATGCCCCCAAAGGAGAAGGAGATGTTGCTATGGCAGATGCGCTACGATCTGCTCTTCCAGCAGTCGAGCTTCGAGATCGAGTCGGATAGGGGTGACCTGCAAGGCATCCATTTTACAAGGGAGATCTACTACGACGGCCTGACCAAGAACAAGCTCATGGAGGCGGTGCGCGAGAACTTCAAATGCGAGCTTTACATCGTATGGAAATTTCAGGAGGTCTTTGGCGAAGGCCATACGAACAAGGCATCGGGGCCGCCCGAGCCAATGTACTGCTAGCGAAAAAAATGGATCGCAGGCCATCTGGCTCAGGATACCTCGTAGGTCAAGGTAACGCTGGCTTTCACCTCCATTTCTCCGGGCTGGACTGGAGTGGCGATGTCGAATTGAATTGCGCTCTTGGCCGCAGGTGCCACATATCCATACCCTTCTGAGATCTCAAGCACCTTGCCAAGCCCAACTCCTGCGGCCTTTGCCGCCACTTCTGCTTTGCGCCTGGCATCCTCAATGGCTAAAGTCAAGGCCCTGTCCTTCTCAGGCTGGGGGTTTCGGATATCGAAGTTCACGTCCTGGATGCTATTTGAGCCTGCTGCTACTGCTGCATCGAGGACCCGGCCCACATCTGCAGTATTGTTCAGCCTCACAGTGACCTGGTTTGTGGCGATGAACTCGGGAGCCTTCTGCATCTCGCCCGATGCTTCAGGCTCCTCTTGTGGCAGGCTCTTCAGGCTGTAGTGGCTTGTCTGAATGTCAGCGCTGGCGATTCCAGCAGTTTTCAGTGCTGATATCGTCTCATTCATCAGCCTTGCATTTTCCTTTGCGGCTACAAGGGCACTGGCATTGCGTGCCTCGACGCCCAGCACAACCGTTGCCATGTCAGGAACAGCACTGACTTTGCCCTCGCCCTGCACTATCAGCTTGGACACGTTATCCTCAGAGGCCGATACAGGAAAGTTCGCTGCAAGCAGAAGC
>JAAZNX010000223.1 GCA_012798025.1 Methanothrix sp.
ACATCCTCTGCAACTGTGGACCCTGCGCCGATCATGGCGTACTCCCCCACAGTTATGCCGCATACAAGTGTTGCGTTTGCCCCGATGCTCGCGCCCCTGCAAACGAGCGTCGAAACCACGTGATCCTCATCCCATATGAAGGCGCGAGGGTAAAGGTCGTTGGTAAAGGTGGCCGAGGGGCCAATGAATACATCGTCCTCTATGCGAACGCCCCTGTAGACTGAGACGAAATTCTGTATCTTCACATTGTCTCCGATCTCAGCGTCAATGTCTATGTAAACGCTCTTTCCTATATTGCAGTTCTTGCCTATCTTGGAGCCCTTTCGTACATGAGCAAAGTGCCAGATCTTCGTGCCTTCTCCGATTGCCTCGCTCTCGACAACTGCTGTGGGGTGTGCATAATAGTGGCCACACATCACCTGAGTCCCCTCCTGATCTCATCGCAGATCACGAGGTTTTTCAGGGCTTCCTCAGGCGTGACTGGAAAATTCTTGCCACTTCTGACCGAGTCAAGAAATGCCTTCAGTTCCACCTTCAGCGGCTCTAATTTATTTACCAAAACCTTATCTATGATGTTCTCCTGCATATACCGCTCGTTTTCAAGGCCGTACTTCCCGGGTTTCCGATAGACATAGACCTCTTGAGTCATGAAATCTCCTTCCGTTGTGAAGTCTTTGGCCTCAACGTAAAAGGTTCTGAACTTCTTGGAGGATAGGCGGCTGGCTGAGATGCTGACCAACGAGTCGCAAAAGACCACCATGGCCTCGCAGACGTTCCTGGTTCCTGCGCTGTAAATCTTGAAGTCCTCCTCGCCCTTGAAGAGCACATTGAAGACGATGTCGATGTCGTGGATCATGAGGTCCTCGACAACAGAAGCATCGGTGATGCGGCTAGATGTGGGGTTGTGCCTCTTGATGGAGACGTAGTCCGGACGGCGTGCGATCTTCTTGATCTCTTCCACAATGGGGTTGAAACGCTCTATGTGTCCGACTCCTACTACGATCTCTTTGCCCCTCAGGAGCCTCAAGAGCTCTTCTCCCTCCTTGACCGTCAGAGTTACTGGCTTTTCAATAAGACAGTTCACACCCGCGTCTAACGCCATCTTTGCAGTCTCAAAGTGATATTTCGTAGGCACGCAGATGCTGACAGCGTCTACGGCCCCTAGAAGCTCTTTTGCAGAGCTGCAGATCGTTGCGAGCTCCTTGGCGCGCGCGGCGTTCTCTGCAATTGGATCGAAGACGTATACATTCCCCACCCCTTTCAATTCCGAGTAGATGCGCACATGGTTTTTGCCCATGGCCCCGACGCCGATAACTCCAACGTCCATGCTCACGCCTCAAAGCCGTTTATGGCGCTCACTATGTGTTCAAGATCTTCCTGATTCAAAGAGGGATGAACAGGCAGGCTCAGGACTCTGCGTGATATATCTTCGGATACGGGACACCTTACGTCGGCGTAGCCGAGCTCCCTGTAGAGCGGCTGCTCGTACACAGCTTTCGGGTAGTGCACTGCAGATCCGATGCCATTCGCCTGTAGGTATAAAATAAGCTCCTCCCGTTTTGCAGGAAAATCGTCCTCAACCTTAATCGCATACTGGTGATAGACATGCCTAACGTTAGGGGCTCTGAAGGGCGTGGTGAGCCCCTTGATATTGATGTTTTTGTTGAGGAATTCGGCATTCCTGATCCTTTTGGCCGTGAAATCCTCCAGCCTCTTGAGCTGCACCAGGCCGATGGCTCCCTGTAGGTTCATCATGCGATAGTTGTAGCCCAATGTCACATGGTTGTACTTTCCGGTGTCTCCATGGTTTCGCATGAGGCGAAGCCTTGCTGCCAGGGCATCATCGTTCGTGGTTATCATCCCTCCCTCTCCTGTCGTCATATTCTTCGTCGGATAGAATGAGAAGCAGCCTGTGCCAAAGCCGCCCACCTTCTTGCCTTCAAACTCAGCACCGTGGGCTTGGGCACAGTCCTCAATGAGTATCAGATCGTTGTCTTCACAGATCTGTTGAACTGCTGACAGATCGAAGGGCTGGCCGTAGAGGTGAACTCCCACAACGGCTCGTGTTCGAGGAGTTATCTTCTCTTTTAAGTCCTCTGGATCTATATTGAAGGTCCTGGGATCCACGTCTGCAAAAGTCGGCTTGAGGCCCTGGTAAAGGGCGCAGTTGGCTGTGGCGATAAATGTGAACGCTGGCGAGATCACCTCATCCCCAGGACATAGGTCGAAGGCTTTTAGGGCCAGGTCAAGGGCTATGGTGCCGTTGCTCACAGCAATGGAGTGCTTTACACCAAGGTACTTTGAGAATTCCTCTTCAAACCGCAGGACATTCTCGCCCTGAGTGAGCATCCCTGACCTCAGCACATCTTCAGCGGCACGTATCTCCTCATCGCCAATAACCGGTCTGGCTATGGGAATAATATCTCTCATTGACATCTCCGTTATACGTTTTCTATTCATTGAAAAGCCTTATTGTAAACTTCAGCAATTATGTCGCTCCTTCTGAGAGACTACCAGTCCCTTCAGCACGGCAGCCGGAAGCCCCCAGTACCCTGACTCTATGACTGTGCCTGTGTAAATGGTAGTATGAATTCCCGTACTGACTGCGTCGCCGATAATCGCACCAAGCTTACGCCTTCCGCTATCCACCCTATCGCCCTTGATGAATGACTTGACAGTGGCCTTGTCGTGCCGCAAGTTTGAGCATATGGTTCCGGCTCCGAAGTTGCAGCACAGTCCGATGACGCTGTCGCCGACGTAAGATAGATGTCCGATCTTGGTGCCATCGAAAATAGCGCTGTTTTTTACCTCTACTGCATTGCCTATTCGCACGTCGTTTCCGATGCATGTGTATGGTCGGATATAGCAGTTCGGGCCGATTTTGCAGTTATCGCCGATGATAACAGGCCCTTCAATGTACGCGCCTGCCATGATCTTCGTGTTTTTGCCCACGGACACCTTGCCTTTCAGGGTCGCGCCCGGCTCGACATCTCCCTGGATACAAGCCACCATCTCCTTGAGAAGGATCTCGTTGGCTTCAAGGATGTCCCATGGTCTGCCGATCTCCAGCCAGCTGGAGAGCAGGACGATTTTGAGCTTTTCTTTGGCTGCGAGCAGGTTCAATCCATCTGTCAGCTCGTACTCGCCGCGCGCAGAGATGGGCGCAGAACGCAGGGCATCGAAGATGCTCCTTGGAAAAAGATAGATGCCTGCATTGGCCAGGTTCGAGGGGGGCTTCGGGCTCTTCTCAATTACAGATTTGAAGTATCCATTCTCCTCCAAAAAGACGCCATATCTCTTCGGATCGTCGACTTTGATGGCAGATACGGCTGCTTCTTGGGCGATTATCTCCTTCAAAGACCGAACATCTAAAAGCACATCACCATTCAAAACGAGGAACCTGTCGGCTGCCTTGCTCTCGGCTGTCATCAGGGCATGACCTGTGCCAAGCTGCTTCTCCTGGACTGCATACTCTATTTTCACGCCAAGACGGCTGCCGTCACCGAAATGCGATCTTACTGTATTAGCACCGTAGCCCACTACCAATACGAAATTCTCTATTCCAGCAGCATGCGCCCTGACGATGATATGCTCCAGAAGTGGTTTGCCGGCCACTGGAAGCATGACTTTGGGCAGGGTTTTGGTCAGAGGCCGCATCCTGCTGCCTTCGCCCGCGGCCAGAACTATTGCTTGCATGGTGATTACCAGTTTTTTCCTTGGGTGCGTTGTGGAATAAATATGCTTTGTAAAGAAACCGAAAAGGCTTTAGAGTAGCATACAGGAAGTACGTGCAATGTTGGACGAGTTCGCCCGCTACTGCGCCCTGCAGCGTGACCAGTCGATGCTGGCTTCTCTTCTGGTCTACCTAAAGCGAAAGGGTGGCTTTGTGCAGCTCAATTTGATCTGGCGGGAGCTGGGGCCAAAGAGCGGGGGGCCTTTCTGGAACCAGACCACGCTCGTGAACAAGCTGGATAAATTGGAGCGCCTGGGTGTGGTCATCAAGGAGCGCAGGATACTGCCTTCGGCGCGCGCCGAGGCCAAAAAGAAGACCAATACCTTCTATCGTCTGAACCCTGCAACGCCTATTTATCCTTATATCTTTGGCATGCTATTGATCTACAAGCAGGAGCCCGACAAATACTCCTCTGAGCTGGTGGAAAAACCCCTGGATCATTTATGCAGGCTTGCCGGAAGGTCCACTGACAATGATCCTCTTGTGGGAAGAGAGCTTGCAGTGGCCATGGAGTTGATCGGCGAGGTATTTTCGGTTGGTGAAGACGAGGTTAAGAGGATGATAATGGAGCGAATGGCTCGCAGGGGTATTATCAAGGGTAGAAAAATGAATCCGAGCGAGAATTCCAAAAAAGACAGTGATGGCGATAATATGAAACCCAATGGCAGGGAGAGGGCAAATTAGCCCGGCCCCCATCCTCTCTTCTTCTTGTATTGTCGCAGCATATCCTCCACCGTCTCCGGCGCCACAATTCCCAGGGTGGAGACGGTCTCGTAGAACCTCTTGGGAATATACGCATGCGAAAGGTCAAACCCCTCCTGAATTTTGAATTTATATTTCTCTTCGAAGATCTTCCTTCCAAGGATTTGCAGGTCGTCCTTTGTCTTTTCGATGCCAACAGCTCCCAATGCATCGATGATGTTTTCCTCGGTGTAAACTCCACGGGCAAATAGGCATCCCACGAGGCTGTTGAACACCCCGCGACTGTTGTCCTCCTTGATGATCTCGTCCACCATCATCTCCGGATCCATCGATCTCTTGGCAGCCTTCTGGTCGATGCTGTATCCGGCGTTGTCCAGGTGTGAGTGTCGCACTCCCACGAGCTGGCCCACGATTGACGCGGGGCCGGTGTGGTAGCCTGAGACCTCGTTCTTGCCAAGGGCCATCGCGAATTCACGGCCCCCATATTTCGTGGCTGCATAATCCACGCCCATAGCCAGGGCAAAGTAGAACTCATTGGGAGGCTTGACGATGCTCTCCAGTGCTCTTGAATAGCCTTCCACATTGTTCCATTGGAAGGGGATGTCCAGGGTCTCTTTGGTTGTGATGAGCCCCCTCTCCATGGCCTCTGTAGCCCAGGAAAGAACCACACCAGCGGATATCACATCCATGCCCATTCTCTCGCAGACATCTATCAACCTCAGTATACCCTCTGCTGTGGAGACTCCCAGGTTTGAGCCCAGAGAATAGATGGGCTCGTAGTCGTAAGAGACCTTCCTCAGCTCGAACTCGTGGTGTGTAGAGAAGGCAGACTTTAAAGCTGCGATATGCACGCAACCTATGGGACACCCGGCACAGGAGAGACGACGGAAGAGGTAGTTATCCGCAAACATCTCGCCGCTGATATTCTCGCCTTCGGAAAAGCTGGATAGAAGGAAGTTCTTGGTAGGCAGGCCTTTTAGCCAGTTGAGCACATTGATGTTTACAGATGTTCCGATATCGTGATACTTCTCCATCACATCCGTCTTCACAGTGGTGCTGTAGAGCCGGCTGTAAACCTCACGATACCTCCTGGCGTCGGGGACATCGGCATGCTCCGTCCCTGAGACCACCAGCGCCTTGAGCATCTTCGAGCCGAAGACTGCGCCAAGTCCCAGGCGTCCGAAGTGCCTGTATGTATCCACGACAACGCCCGCAAAGCGAACAAGCTTTTCTCCTGCGGGTCCTATGCGAATTATGCTTCTCCGGCCAACGCCGGTCTCGTGCTCGCGCAGGATAATCCCTGTGGTCGGGGCATCAATGCCCCAAATTGATGTGGCATCCTTGATCTTGACGTCGGCATCGTTGATGGAGATATACGTAGGCCTCTCTGCTCTGCCGCGGATCACTACGGCCTCATGCCCTGCGAACCTCAGGGCCAGGGAAAGCCTTCCCCCTGCGTAGGACTCGCCCAATTCTCCAGTCAGTGGCGATTTGAAGGTCGCCACGGTCTTGGTGGCCACGGGAAAGAACCCGTTGAGTGGTCCTATACTAAGAATTATGGGCGCCTGAGGCGAAAGAGGATCGGTGCCCGCGGGACATTCCTCCTGCAGCAGCTTTATTCCTACACCAGTGCCACCCATCCAATCTTCGAAGAGATCCTGTCTCTCCTCGATCCAGGACTCTGTGCTGGATAGATCGATGTACAGAACTTTTCGCAGCATTTCCTCTACCCCCTAGGCAGGTACCTCTTCAAGCCTCAGCACATCATGTGGACAGAAAGCCACGCACGCTCCACAGTGTATGCATTTAATGGGCTTGGCATCTTTTCCCATGGTGATGGCGCCGACCAAGCAGGCCTTTTCGCAACTGCCGCAGCCTGTGCAGAGATCCTTGTGAAATACCACGCGTCCGTCAGGCCTCTGTTCCAGGGCACCCACAGGGCAGGCTCTGGCACAAGGAGCGTCATTGCAGCCACGGCATGCAACCACACGAAAGTCGCCTTCAATTCCACCCTGCGTCTGGACTTTAATGGCGCTGTTTTGCAGCGAGACTGTGCCTGTGCGAGTCCTGCTGCAGGCGAACATGCAGCCCAGGCAGCCGATGCAGCGCTCGGGGTGGGCGACCTTCAGGCGGCGGCGCTTTTTTTGCTCTTTCATTCCTGCCTCGACATTTACATTGCCAGTCATTCGTTCTACCATCCAGAAGAGAAATTGAAACACATTTCAAAAAATTAAAAATATGGATCGCAGGATCCTTTTGATCTATTCCACCTTCATGAACCTGTTCTCCAGGGTCTTCATGACGTGAGGCAGCGTGGTGTACTCCATGTCCTCCATGGGCAGTCGCTGCGGCTCAAAGGGTCCGTGCGCCCGCAAGTAATCTGTTATCTCCAGGCATCTCTGACGGGTCAGGTCGTAGGCGACATCTGCGAACAGGTCCACGGGACCAACGAAGCTTCCCTGAGCCATCTGGAAGCCGGCAGCAATTACTCGCGGCGGTCCGTCAAACCTCGTAGGATGGGCGGTCTCAAAGGAGCAGGGCATCAGTGGTCCATTGTGGCTGCCGCGCATCCATCCGCTGACCAGGTGACCCAGAGCGAAGGGCTCTAGCACCTCGCCCAACGCCGGAAGGCCGGACTGGCACCTGACCAGAGCCACGGGGTCGTCTTTGCCAACGTATGTTCCCGCGGTCTGGTAGAGCTTCTCAGTGCTCACAACTGCCACAGGCTCTTGCTCCGATATCTTGCTATTCGGCTTGCAAAAGACCCTCTTGATCACATATCTGCTTTTTGCGCCGATCAGTGCCAGCATGTCGTACATCTCTGCTGGGCAGTCCATGAATACCCTCTTGTGCTCCATGATGTCCCAGATCTCGAAGGTGAAGCCGTGATGGCAGGCTGGGTCGATCACCAGGCCTGCTGTGTTGAATGGATCTGCAAACATCTTGAAAATAGGGAGATTGAAGGCCCCGGGCTCGGTCTTGTCCATCATGAAAGCAACCACGGGCTCCGAGGTACGTTCATTGATCTCCATCTCGGCCACGCCCGGTCCCATGCCCCGGATGTTGCCGCTGAAGGCATCCGCAAGCAGGTCCTGACCGGCTCCGTAGAGCTTGAGCTTCTTGGCCTTCTCCGTGGCCTCCTCGAAGGTCTCCCAGGCCAGGGCATGGATTTCGCCACTGTCGCAGCCCTTCTTGTGGCTCATCAGCAGCTCCAGGTCGTCGCCGCAGGAGAGCACCCTAAAGTCGATCAG
>JAAZNX010000005.1 GCA_012798025.1 Methanothrix sp.
GATAAAATATGGATTCTCTGTAAAGTGGTGAAAATAGATTTTTTACGTGGAAATAACCCCTAGATAAAACATCCATAAAACACTATATATTCGTAGTTATTATATCTGCGTTAACTTTATATAACACATTCGCGGTTGTGCTGCAGAATTAGGTTCGCATAGGCGATCGTTTGGCTTTAAAGGCGAAGGGGTTTTAAATAATAGGGGCTGTATAGGAGAAGATCTTTCATGGGCAGGGTAAAGCTTACAGAGACGGTTTTTAGGGACGCTCATCAGTCCCTCCTGGCCACCAGGATGAGGACCAGGGACATGCTACCCATAGCGGAGAAAATGGATCAAGTCGGGTTCTTCTCTCTGGAAATGTGGGGTGGCGCGACGTTCGATACGTGCATTCGGTACCTGAACGAAGATCCCTGGGAGAGGCTGAGGGCATTGAAGATGGCCATGCCAAACACACCAATGCAGATGCTGCTGCGTGGGCAGAACCTGGTTGGTTACAGGCATTATGCCGACGACGTTGTGGACAGGTTTGTGCAGAAGGCAGCCGAAAATGGCGTTGACATCTTCAGGATATTCGATGCCGTGAACGATATTCGCAACATGGAGCGTTCGATAAAAGCAGCCAAAAAAATGGAGAAGCATGTCCAGGGTGGAATCAGCTACACCATTAGCCCTGTGCACACCAACGAGCAATTCGCAAAATTTGCGGTCAAGCTTGCAGAGCTTGGCTGCGACTCCATCTGCATCAAGGACATGGCTGGACTGATCACTCCCCAGAATGCCTATGATCTAATCCGTGAGATAAAAAAGGAGGTTCGATTGCCGGTAAATCTCCACACGCACTGCACCAGTGGCATGGCCCAGATGAGCTACTTTTATGCCTGTCAGGCAGGTGTGGACATCCTTGACACTGCCATGTCCCCACTATCCGGTGGTAGCTCTCAACCCGCCACGGAAAGCCTGGTCGCAGCTCTACAGGGCACTCCTTACGACACAGGATTGGATTTAGAGCTTCTCACAGAGATCAAGAGATACTTCGAGAAGATCGTGGAGATCTATACATCTGTCTTCAATCCCATTGCAGCCAGACTGGACACCAACGTCCTAGCTTACCAGATTCCAGGAGGCATGCTCTCAAATCTTGTCTCG
Organism: Methanothrix sp.; assembly: GCA_012798025.1. Classification (GTDB taxonomy): domain Archaea; phylum Halobacteriota; class Methanosarcinia; order Methanotrichales; family Methanotrichaceae; genus Methanothrix. The sequence goes on from JAAZNX010000005.1 coordinate 1,150, forward strand.
CAGCTCATCGAGCAGAAGGCAATGGATAAGTATGAGGAAGTTTTGGCGGAGATACCGAAGGTCAGGAAGGATCTGGGATATCCCCCACTGGTCACGCCCACCAGCCAAATAGTGGTTACTCAGGCGGTGCTGAACGTCATCACTGGTGATCGGTACAAGATGGTGCCAAAGGAGGTCAAGGACTACGTAAAGGGCCTCTATGGAAAATCCCCAGCCATGATAGATCCAAAGGTGAGGCTCAAAGTGCTCTGCGATGAGGAGCCCATTACCGTGCGTCCTGCCGATCTGCTGCCTCCAGAGTACGAGGATGCCAAGAAGGCGGTCGACGCCCTCGGCCTGGCAAAGAAAGAAGAAGACTACCTCACCTACGTTCTGTATCCTCAGGTAGCCCTAAAGTTCTTGCAGGGCGCAGCCGTGGAAGAGCCCCTGGTCAAAAAGCAACCCTCTGCACCTAATGCGTCGGTTTCCCTCAAAGCGGAACCCATTGCTCTGAACGTAGAGATAGATGGTGAATCCTATCTGGTGAAGGTGGCTCCAGCAGGAATGACCATCCAGGAGGCTCAGCCTAAAACCCCCACGGATGGAGTAACAGTGCCCATGCAGGGCGTCATCATCCGCTACCTTGTCAAGAAAGGCGATAAGGTAGCCAAGGGAGATGCCATTGCAGTTCTGGAGGCCATGAAGATGGAGCAAAACGTCTTGGCAAATAAGGATGGAACCGTCAGGGAGATCTACGTCAAAGAAGGCACTACAGTGGCTCCAGGCGATGCTCTGATGTCCATAGATTAGACTTCAAGCATCTGATTCGTACGAGAAACCTTCGGTCTCTCCTCGATGCTTGAATTTCTTACAATTGCAGAGCAGCTCTCTTTTGTGGCTTATCGGAAAAAAGCTAGCAAGTGGGCCATCTAGAACGTCACCTTCCAGGTCAGGTCCAGCGGTGACCAAGGAGGGTTCGCCGTCGGTTTCAGCCGAGGTGGTCTGTGGCTGGTATGCGCGAATTACGACCTCCAGGAGAGAGGAAAGTGGATTGCGTCCTCAGAGAGGCCGGCCACTATGAGGTCGGAGACGAGGTTGTCCACATAGCTGATGGGCTCGCGGTCAGGACCTCTGATCGCGGCAGGTCAGACTCTGACGTGTTCCGCGTTTGACTGGACTATGCCGCCAGCAATGGGATCCCCTCCAGCGCTGATGAGTTTGATCCTGGATGCATCGAGCCTGTAAGTGAGCTTTAATAAGGATCATTGCCCCACTGGAGCAGAATGGATGAGACCTTCTGTAGATGCAACCCACAGAGCCTTCAGCTGGGAAAGTTCTGCAGGTCAGACCTGATGCCACTTCTGCATCTCATTCACACTACGGTCGATCTCTGCTATTCGGGCGTCTACCCTCCACGCGCTGTTCATTTTTTTAAGGAGTACCATGGCGAGAAGGAGATCATAAGCCGAAGCGAGGTTGGAACTATACTCGTCGCCCTTCACGATGGGCGTCTGGCAGCCACTGGAGCGCTGGTAGAGAACGAGATTACAGGCGTCTTCGTCGCTTCATCCATGCAGGGGCAGGGGTTGGGCCGCATGATCATGAAGGAACTTGAGGATCTTGCATGGTCTCGCGGATGCAGGATGGTGGAGCTTAGCGTCTCTCTGCCTTCGAGAGGGTTTTACGAGGCGCTTGGTTATGAGCTCCTATCCGAGTGCGCTCTCGATGTCGGAGATGGGCAGAAGCTGACTTTTTGGAGGGCGAGAAAGGCCCTCTCTCCAAGGTGAGCTCTAGCACCTTTTTGATGAGTTGGTGATCTCGCCAGCCGAGTAAGGCCCGCACCGATAGATAAGACAGGATACCATATCATGATGGGGACCTGCTTGCTTTGATGTACTCCTCCTTTGATCTGCCTCTGTTCTCCTTCAGGATGGCCTTCAGGGCGCTAGCATCCCTGAGCCAGTCAAATTTGGTGCAGGAATCCAGATCTGGGCATGAGCTGCAGAGATCATAACCCCTCTCCCTGGCACAGCTTCTGATGGCGCAGTCAGGAGGCCCTCCCCCGCTCTCGCATCCTGCGCAGCAGGTGTACTTAATCATCCACCCTAAGCCCCTATCAACCATGCTCCAGTCTATCTCCTTTCCTTCTGGGGCAAAGGGCGACCATTCTGGAATTTTGTACTCCTTTATGAGCTGCCTCGTCCTTTCCGCCAGCTCTGCCACCATGCCGCTTCCAAGCGGACAGGAGCTGCAGAGGATCCCACAGGGTCCAGCTTGCATGTTGTCGCATTCCGTTCCTGTCATTTAAGGTTATCTACGATGACCATATGTGGAATGAAATCTCAATCCGCCTCTCATCAGTCAGGGGCTCTGTTCCCAGTAACTTCGCCAAAAGAAGCTCTACCCCTCTGCGAGCAGGGCGATTCTGCCTTTGGGCCTAAATCGCAAAAAATTTACAGAGTCAATCGATTGCCTGAAACCAGAGCTGCTCAGCGCTGAAGCAAAGGCGTGAGATGATGGAACGGCCTCAGAGGGAGGCTTCCTAGCTTACCCTCCTGAACATCTCCCATCCATCGTAGCTCGTCTGCTCAATGGGATCTGGCCTGGCAGATCCCTTGGGCCACCATCTGGAGGTCGCTGCATAGGTATCATCGTCGATAGCCTTCATCCAGGCCTCGCCATCATTTCCACAGCACCTGCCTGGTGTATCGCTCAGGTATCCATGATAGAGGCCTCTCTCACAGGCCATAACCCCTGAGTGCTCGAAGTTCCCATCCGTGGCAACAAGGTAGTAGGAGCCATTATCCAGGCTGGAGATAGTGACACGGGTGCTCCCCGAACTCCACTCTCCCTCCAGCCCTCCTCTGCAGATCTCCGGGCCATCAGAGGTCGGGGTGCTGCTCTTCTCAGCATCATCCTCCTGGCTGGCGGTTCCAGGGGGGGATGCGAAGACCTCCACCTCGTCCAGATGCAGCCAGTTTGCCTCCCGCAGGGCTACGCGCACGAACCTGGCGCTCTCTCTCTCCAGATCCACTATCAGGTAATTGCCATCGGATCCGCCAAAAGGACTTCCATCATGGGTATAGACAGTCCACCAGTTCTTCCCATCCCTTGAGAGCAGGACCTCAAGGCTCTCCGCCCGGTCGCTGCAGCAGTCCAGCCTGTTGTAGATCCGAGCCTCAGATAGATCGTAGACAGATCCCAGGTCCACCTGCCACCAGGGGCCCTCCTCATACTCTGTGTGAAACCCGCCATCGAATATGTTCCCTGTCTTGATGCCATCCACGCCTCGTGAGGCGCTCCAGTTGCCCCCCCATTCCTCAGCAGTGCTGCTCTGGGAGGCGGGCCTATTCAGCGCCAGGTTTTCGCCTTTCTGAGGGCCAGGGCTCTCCTCCTGGCCTCCTGCGGATGCCGACTCTCCGGATCTGACTGTGATAGTCCTTCCTGTCAGCTTGTCGGTGAACTCAGCCTCTCCCTCGCTCACATAAAGGGTGGTCCTTCCTTCCTCGTACACCAGTGTGAGCTGAGTTCCTTTGATCCCGACGATCGCAGTCTCTGTCTCAAACTCAAACTTCTTCTCAGCCTTCGCCTTCTCGCTCTGGCCGTAGAAGTCCAGAATGCCTTTTATGAGACGGGAGTTCATCACGCTGATATCATCCTTTATTATGGTTGGTGGCTCTATCCGCATCTCCGAATCCTGCCGAACCTTTACCAGTGCGCCTGTAGCATAGCGGATAATGATCTCTACACCTGGTCCGGTGCGAATCCTGCTGCCTTCATACAGGGGTGTGTGCTCTGGGGTGATATCCTCTCCGTTGTAGAGCACCTTCTCCACAAATGCCAGAGATTGGTCTGATGCTCCTGGATCGATCTCGTACAATGCTTTGCCAGGAGACGAGGTTGTGGCAGAGCCATCAGTGAACCTCACCGTCCACCAGACCTCCTGGCCAGATACGTCATGGATCACACCAACCCGAGCGCTGGAGCAGGGGCGCCAGTCAGAGGCTGGGGCGCGGTAGTGGTTGACCTGCCTGTCATGGGCGACCATGAGGTCCCTCGAGGCATGCTCCCATTCGCCTCCCCTGCAGCCATCAGAGCCTGCAGGAACGATGACGAACCTGACCGTTCCGCTGACCCCGCTGACCTCGACCTGCAGGGCACTGACAGGGTCTCCCTCAGGCCCTGAGTATGGCATCGAGATGGAATCTCCCACAGTCTTGCCGTCGACCGCGACCTGCAGCCTCTCCGATCCCTGTACAGGGGTGGCCAGGGCCACGAGGATCACGAGCAATGGTAGCATTGGCCAGATATGTCCACGCACCACAGAAACTAGCATTGATCTGCATCCTCCTTAAGGTTGGTGATAAGGATACCGCCTTAAATAGTTACCTTCATGGCGATGGCCTCTCCTGGATCTGCTGACAGAGGGAGGAGTTTGGAGCTGCAGGCTTGGTGTCCAGGTTGGAAAGAAGGGCAAGAGGCCGGAGAACGACTGGAATGCTGTCTTCATGACCGATCAGGCTCTGAGGATCGTAGAATGCAATAGCGGCGACCAGGAGCAGGATAAAAAAGGAGATATAATCTCTACAAAATCGGGTAGTCTACCCCAATTAGATATGTATCATCGGGGAGCTGATGATGATGGTGGCTATTCCCAGATTAACAACACATAATGGGTAGGCTACCTGCCTTTTAGGTTAGCTGAAATCCAACACAACCTTTTTCTCTGGCTGCCTCCCCACAGCCATCAATGCCTCATTCCTATTATTGAGGAAATCCCGGTTGGATGGGTCCAAAGATGTAGCCTTCTCAAGGCATATCAGTGCATCTTCGCTGCTGTTCAGCTCCATCAGAAACAGTCCTTTCGTGTTCCATGCATCGGCGTTCTTCGGGTTCTGTTCGATCGCTAAATTCAAATACTGCAAAGAGTCGTTGTACCTGCCCATCATCCCTAAAACAAGGCCCTGTCGATACCATGCTTTGTCAAGAGATGGGTCAAGGGTCGTAGCTTTACCGAATGCATCTAACGAGTCGTTGTATCTTTTCTGCTTCTCTAGGATTATGCCCTTGTTGTACCAGATGTTGGCGTCATTCGGATTGATCTCAAGGGCTTCATCTAGAGAATCCAGAGCCTCTTGGTCTTGCCTCAGAGCGCCTGAAAGGATAAGGGCCCGATCATTATAGGCCTGGGAGCTGGATGGATCAAGCTGGATGATCTGATCAAAGCTATCAACAGCTTCGTGATATCTTTTAAGCTTGATCAACAGGTTGGCCTTGAAGTTCCATGCCCATAGATCGGAGGAGTTCAGATCCAGGTATTCTTCGATGTCCTGTAGTGCAAGGGAGTAGGTGCCATTTCGGTAGTCGCTGGCCGTCTGTGCAAGCCAATAATCGGCATCCTGGCCCGTCCCTGTCATGACTATTGCCAAGGAGATGGTTAGGAGATGAAGTGCGATATGCCTCATGCTGTATAATGTATTGTAGGAAGTGGATATAGGTTGCGGTCGATTACCTATTTGGACGTCCTGCTTGCCCAACGGCTTTAACAGGCAATTTTAAATTTATAACTTAATCCATATATTTTTTGGTGCGCTCGCCCAAAATGGCGAGCCAGACTCACTCCAAACGAATATTTATGATCCTTTGGACTGTAGGTCAAACAAAGGCACAAAACAAAACTCGTTTACATCCACCAGGCCCCTGTCAGTCAGCTTCAGCTCAGGAATCACCGGCAGGCATAGAAATGAAAGAGCCATGAAGGGGTCCGCCAGATTGCACCCCAGCTCACGAGCTGCGCCAATGCATTCGTCTATCCCGTCTGCCACTTCTTGCATATATCTCTCTGAGAGCAGACCTGCCACTGGCAGCGGTAACCTGGCCCGGACCTTGCCGTTTAAAACTACGACAATGCCGCCGTTCATCTGTGCGACAGACTTGACGGCTGCAAGCATATCTTCATCTGTGACCCCAACAGAAACGATGTTATGGGAGTCGTGGGCGACTGAGGTGGCAAGAGCTCCTGAGAAAAGGCCAAAGCCCTGTACCAGCCCAAGGGCCAC
>JAAZNX010000154.1 GCA_012798025.1 Methanothrix sp.
AGGATGAGGAGGTGAGTCATTTCAGGAGACCATCCTCCTGATCCAGAAGATCCCGCAGGGATGAAAGAGAACGTATCGCCCACCTTCGACCCGCAGATGCTCTTCAAGGTCTGAATTATCTCTTCGCGAAGGTTTTTATCCAGGCCGCCCAGCCTGGATTCCAGAAAGAAGTTCAGGATCTTTTGTCCATTCTCATTGCCAGCAATGCAATCGGTCACACCGATGTCTGAGATCAGGATGTCAAAGTTGAACTTTATAGTCGGCTCCACATAATTGGCATCAAAGAGCCGAACTATTTTTATTAAATGGGCATTAGCAGCCTTCGCCCCTTGACATCTACGATCTCTACCTCAACACCATAAGCGCTTTTGATGTTCTGAGGTGTCATTGCATCCTCGGGAGATCCTGAGGCGACCACGTTTCCAGCTCCGTTGCCATTAAGCCTTCTAAGCAGTACGACCTCATCTGAAAACATCATAGCGTGATTGGGATCGTGAAGCGTCATTATCACAGTTACATCCCTGCTTTTCGAAATTTCGCGTATCAGCTTCAAAGTTTGAATCTGGTTTCTGAAGTCCAGATAAGATGTCGGCTCGTCCAAAAGCAGCACTGAAGGCTCCTGAACCATGGCCCGCGCAATCATCACCAGCTGCCTCTCTCCGCCGCTGATCTGGGTATAGGCATGGTCGGACAGCCTGTCAATTCTTATGAGGGACAAAACCTGCTCAGTCTTCTTAATGTCCTCCTTCCCCGGAGTGGAAAACGCCGGAACGTAGGGCATCCTGCCGGTAATCACCACCTCTTTCACGGTAAAGGGAAAGGAGGTCCTGTGCCCTTGCGGCACATATCCCATGATTCTCGCCAGCCGGTGAGTCGACATTTTGCTTATATCGCTTCCATCCACAAAGACACGACCACTGTCCGGCTTTAGCAGCCTATTGATGATTTTTAAAAGAGTTGTCTTGCCGCAGCCGTTTGGCCCCACCAAGGTGACGACAGATCCTTTGCGAATCGCCAGAGATACCCCGTCCAGAATCTTGGCGCAACCATAAGACAGGCTGATTCCTTCAATCCTTACTCCTTCTGCATCTCTAATTCCTGGCCCCCCATTTCCATCATCCATTTCATCGCCTCATTTTATTCCGATTCCGTCACCAATTCAGCATCGCTTTGCTTATTCCCAGCCGCCCGCCCTCGTTTTTCGCAGAAGGTAAATGAATACGGGTGCGCCAAGCAGTGTGGTAATAATCCCTACCGGCATCTCGAAGCTGAAGGCTGCTCTGGCCACATCGTCTACGAGAACGAGAAAAGAGGCTCCCATGGTGACTGAAAGTGGAAGCAATATGCGGTGATCGGGGCCGAAGACCATGCGCACCATGTGCGGTATAATCAGGCCCACCAGGCCAATAATTCCAGCAACCGAAACAACCGCAGATGCCACAAGGGTGGAAGAGACGATGAACAAGAACTTGTACAGCTCAAGGTTCATCCCCACCGACCTTGCCTCTTCTTCTCCCAGGGCCAGAACATTCAGCCTCCACCGAAGGGCGAGGAGGACCACACAGCCGATCAACACCCATGGGGCTGCCTGATAGAACTTGGACCAGGAGGCAGTGGAGAGAGTGCCCATGTTCCAGTAGACGATGCTCTGCAAAGAGCGCTCGTCCACAGCGAACTGAACTATAGCCAGAAGGGCCCCGAAGACCGATGAAACGACCACCCCCGCCAGCACCAAAGAGATCACAGGAACTTCCCCCTTGCGCTTGGCCATTAGATAGGCGGACCCAACAGCAAGCATGCTGAAGGCAAAGGCTCCCACCTGCAGGGGCAGCTGAGGAAAGACGGCTATGGCGAGTGCAGCTCCGAATGCGGCCCCAGACGACAGTCCCAGGATAAAAGGACTTACCAGCGGATTTCTGAAGATGCCCTGAAGAGTGGCGCCTGATATGGATAGGGCGGCACCAACAAGCATTGCCAGGAGGATTCGAGGCAGTCTTATATTGAATATAACCGTATCATATACTTGCGGCAGATCGGTATCATGGCCCATCAGCCTTGCAGCCACAATTTCTGCCAATTGAGTGGTTGAAAGCGGATAGGTCCCCACATTCATGGACAGCAAAAAGGCGGGCAGGGGCAGCAGTAGAAATAGAACTAATAATGCGCGTCTCCTCCAAAAAAATCTTGAAAGGCAAAGCCCGTCGGGGGCCTTTGCCCATCTGCTCAAGCTTCCATACATCTGGGGCACTGCCTATGCAGCCGCAAACCCGGGATAATGCACGGAATACAGATCCACGAACATGTTATCGATCTCCGCGTCCAGGTCTAGGTCCTGGAACTTATCCGGATTGATATCCTTGGCCATGATCATCAGAGCCAGCGGATACCTGGGCGTGTGGAAGTCGAAGATCAAGGGATTTTGAACCTCGAAAACCTTGCCGTTCTTTACGGCATTTATGTCCTTCCATCCCTCAAAGTCCTTGCCGCTGACGACGTCTTCAGGATCCAGGTTGGGATTGTACCACATATAAATTACATCGGGATTGAGCTGTACCAGAGACTCAAGGTTGAGCGTAGGATGCTCCAAGGTCCTGGTTTCGTTGGTCCACAGCTCCATGACATTTACCCCTCCTGCCTTCTCAATCAGATCGTTAGCGGTGCTGTTGAGCCCGGCTGTGCCCAGTATATCGCTCCACATCCAGTATACCTTGGGCTTCTCGTCTTCTGGAATGGATGAGGTTACGTTTGTGACCTTTTCCTCATATTTGGTCATGATGTCAACGACTTCAGCTGCGCGATCCTCCTCCCCGATAATATGGCCGAAAACCTCCGCCTGCCTTTTCATGTCGCCGATGCTGTCGATGAAGACACCATAGGTGGGAACATTGAGGTTCTCCTCGATGGCCTTGGTTACTTCGTCGTCCCAATCCACAGACCACAACACAACGAGCTGCGGGTCTGCCTTTGCCAGGGTTTCCATGTTGACCATTCCGCCCTCCTTCGATATTCTGACCTTCTGGTCGAAGTTGGGGTCGATTGCCCTGAAGAGGGGTTCGCGCTGCTCCGGCATCCAGATGTCCCCAATGCCGGAGATGCTGTCGGCCCCCCCAACCGCATACATGGTGTTCATGGCGTTCTCCACAAGGAAGACTATTCGCTCGCAGGGATAGGGAATATCTATGGTCCTGCCGCGATCATCGGTTATCTGAATTGTTGTATTCGAGCCATCTGTACCGCTGGCAATAGCAGGCATCGAGGCCAAGGCCAAGATAATAATCGCTGCTAGCACCGAAACCAGGCAATTGATTGATCTCACAATAATACCTCCTACGCGACCATTGAAAATGATTTATTTGCTTAATATAACTTTTTCTGTCAATACTCATATGATTTAGGGTTATTTTAAATTTGTGAGCGACTGTAGTAATACCTCCAAAATAAAAAGAGCAAGCCATGAGAATTAGGGCTTATATACTGATACTTATCTGCCGGGAACTGCGCCATGCTGGCATTCCAGGCAGGCTTGTAGGTAATAATGAACATATTGCGGCAGGAGCATAGCTAATAATAACCAAAATAGTATGAATAACCTTCTGTCAATTCGCGGGCAGAAGGATTCAGCGATAAAAATGGTTATTGCACGGGGCGGAGTTTAGGCTCTAATGGAAAAATCCTTTAATCTGAGCGAGGAAAGACAGAAGCCACATGATCGAACTGTCCAGCGACCCTTACGTTCTTAAGCCCAGGAACACGCCCCTGACAGAGGCGGATTTCAGGCTTCACCTTAACATAAGCTGGTGTCGCGGCGTCCTCTTCAACGTTGTTGCATTGAAAAACTCCATTGCAGTAGTGGAGTACGATGCGCTGCTTTGGTCCGATGATTCCATTATGTTCGTGGAGTACAAAGATTCGATATCAGCTTACAAAGATCTCTCTTCTCGTAAGGTGCAGCAGATGAACAGTTTCGCCAAGAACATTGCACGTGGACTGGGTTACAAGAAATTCGCCTTCATCGTAGTAGTGAAGGGGCTGGAGGAGGTTACTACCAAAGGTGGAGTCCGGGTTCTACCCCTCGTTGAGCTCGGCAGTTACCAGCCTGTCTTCGTCTCGTCCATCACAGAAATGGAGTACCTCAACAAGATGATCGCAAAGTATACTCGCCAAGGAAAGGAAGATGTGATAGCTGAGCTGGAAAAGCTCAAGAAGATCCTCGAGATGGAGCAAGTGTAGAGGCGAGAACTTGTCAGGATATGCATGTGCAAACGGAGCCGCTACCATTCTCAATGCAGTTGCTACCTGGAAGGGCTCGGCCTTCGGCATCGGCCTTCGGACCACAGCCGAGGTGGAGCTGAATGATTCGGGCTGTGTGAGGGGCGACGTTCCTGGTGTTGACGCCCGCCTGATAGAACGCTGTGTAGAGCTTGTGCTGAGCAGGCTAGGCAGCACCTATGGAGCAACTGTGCGCACCTGGAGCGAAATTCCAGTGGCCAGAGGCCTCAAGAGCAGCAGCACCGCAGCCAATGCAGTTGTACTGGCCACGCTTGATGCCCTTGACGAAGATATGGATCTTGTAGAGGCGGCGAAGATTGGCGTGGAGGCTGCATTTGATGTTGGAGTTACCATCACCGGTGCTCTGGACGATGCACTTGCCTCAATGCTTGGCGGTGTGGTGGTTACAGACAACCATAAGATGGCCCTGTTGAAGAGAGAAGAGCTCTCCAGACACGTAATGCTCCTCGTGCCCGACCGGAAGATGTTCTCCAAACACACGGACGTCAAACGTTCCAGGCTTATCGCGCCCCTTGCAGATGTGGCCTTCGATCTGGCCATGCTCGGTGACTGGGGAAGGGCGATGACTCTGAACGGATTTGCCTACTGCGGAGCTCTTGGACTCCCGGTCGAGCCTTTGCTCATGGCTCTGGAGGCCGGGGCGGAGGGTGTCAGTCTGTCTGGCACAGGACCTGCTTATGCCGCCCTTCTGGGCGAAGACAAGTTGGACGCACTTGAAAATGCCTGGCGCCTTTTGGGCGGAAGAGTGATAAGAACCAAGGTGAACAACATGAGCGCATCCAAGGGTCGAGGGTTTTAATGGCTCTGGCAGAACATCGCAGGGAAATAGAGGTGATCGATGAGAAGATCGTACGGCTCATCGATCAACGCATTGCAGTCTCTAAAAAGATCTTCGAGGCCAAGAGGGCGGAGGGCAAGCCGATCAACGATCCTGAGCGGGAGAAGCATGTTTTGGGAAGGGCTACGGATCTGGCCACAGAACTGAATCTTGATGCTGGCGCCATCCGAGATATCTTCGAGATTTTGATAAGGATGAGCATACAAAAGCAGCATGAGCTGCATGGCAGAAACCAGGGATAGTTAAAAACCGTCAAAAGAGGGTGAATGCAGAATGGTCGATATTTCTGTGATCTCTGGGTCCAAGTCCGACCAAGCGGTCGTAGATAAGATACTGCACAGGCTCGAAGAGGTGGGAGCAGACTTTGAGCACAGGATACTATCCGCTCACAGAAACCCCCAGGAGCTAGAGAAATACATCGCTGAAACAGACGCCCGCGTTTTCATCGGCGTAGCTGGCCTCTCCGCAGCTCTGCCCGGTGCCATCGCATCCAGGACGAGGCGCCCTGTCATCGGCGTGCCGGTTAGCGCCAAATTGGGTGGCATGGATGCGCTTTTGTCAATTGTTCAGATGCCGCCCGGCGTTCCAGTGGCCTGCGTGGGCATCGATAATGGGGAAAATGCAGCATTGCTGGCCTTAAGAATCCTCGAATCCGGAAGATAGCTATTTATACAATGTCAGTGAGATAACCAAATCAAAGGTGGGATAGGATGTACAAGCGGATTTTGATCGCCACAGATGGCTCTGATAAATCTAAGAAAGCCGCTGAGGAGGGTATAGAGCTGGCAAAGGCTCTCGGCGCGCAGGTCTTAGCGCTAAACGTTGTAAACGAGGTCGTCATCGCAAGCGCAGTCAGACAGCTTGGTTCCGACAGAAAAGAAGTAGAGACTAAGTTGAAGACAGCCGGCAGCAAGGCTGTGGACAGCATCAAGGCCATGGGAGATAAGGTGGGCGTTCCAGTCGATACGATAGTCAGAATCGGAGCGCCAGCGAACATGGTCATAGATACTGCTGCGGCCGAAAAGGCAGACCTTATCGTCATGGGAAGCCATGGAGAATCCGGCGCCTCAAAGCTTCTGATCGGAAGCGTTGTTCAGAAGGTACTGTACTGGTCGACGATCCCGGTCTTGGTTGTGAGATGATTTAATGGAAGCCTTCGTGTTGGGTGAACCCCTGATCTACGCATCTTTTGCTATCGTGTTCATTGTAGGCGTAGTTCTTGGTTTCTTCGTCATAAGCCTCATTGGAGGAAGTTAATCTGTTCCTAAAGAGACCTTCGGGAAGATCCGACATGGTCTCTTCATTTATATCATAAAAAATTTTATATCTTAAAGTACCTTGGGGCAGTCTCCAGGCATCTTGCCATAAGGTCTGCAGCCTTGTCAATATCACTTATGCACAGAACCTCCACAGGCGAGTGGATGTACCTTGTGGCTACGCTTATGACGCCAGTTGGAATCCCTGACCTGGTCAGGTAGATGGATGAGGCGTCCGTAGTTCCTCCATCGGAGGCCTCCAGCTGTACTGGAATTTC
>JAAZNX010000050.1 GCA_012798025.1 Methanothrix sp.
CTGAGCTGCTTTTCATAGTGATGGTTGAATGATCTACAATGAGGCATCTTCAGATCAAGTGAACTTTAGCGCAGCCACAGGATATGCGCGTCTTCCATGGGGATGAATGCATTTGGATGATAGGGCACAATTCGCGGAGTGTAGTCCTCAGCCGGTCTGTTTGCAGCTACGGTTGCACAGTACAAGAACCCATTTACTGCACCCACAAGAGGTTCCGAGCGGTCCATGACGGTCTTCACAGGCACTTCCTGCTCCGGTCCGCCCAATGGATTGGCATAAAGCTCCACATGCACATCCTCGGGAGACAGGTCGCCCAAATACGCTTCGACCTGAAAGCGCCATGATTCACCATCCTTGCTGACCGCCAGCCGCCCAAAACGAAGCCCTTTCCAGTTCACATCCAGTCGCTCCTGCCAATCTGCAAGTTCATGGGCCAGTCTTGCATCATTCGCTATTCTCTGGCGATAGGCATCTGCAGCAGGCCGATAGATATTCTCCACATACTCGCGCATCATCCTGCTGCTGCTGTAGCGCGGCGTGAGATTTGCCATGCTAGCTCTGATCTTGGCCACCCATGCTACAGGTATTCCTTTTTCATCCCGGTCATAAAACATGGGAATGACCTGCTCCTCAAGCAGACGGTAGAGCTGATCTGCCTCTTTATCCTCCCATCCTGGCTCATCATGCTCACGATCGTCACCAAAGCACCAGCCAAACTGCGGCTCGTATGCCTCATCCCACCAACCGTCCAGGCTGGATAGATTCAGTCCGCCATTTGCCAGCACCTTCATTCCACTTGTGCCGCATGCCTCATTGGGACGACGGGGCGTGTTGATCCAGACGTCGACCCCAGGCAGGAGGTGCTGCGCCAGATCGATATCGTAGTCCTCCAGAAACACTACCCTGTCAAACAGCTCAGGCCTTGCAGCAAAATTGGCCATCTGCTTTACCATTTCCTTGCCTTCGACATCGGCAGTATGAGCTTTTGCAGCCATCACCAGTTGCACAGGGTATTCCTGGTTTGTAAGAATTTTGAGCAACCTGTGTGGGTCTCGAAGCAAGAAGTTCGTGCGCTTGTAAGCTGTGGCCCTCCTGGCAAAACCGATTGTCAGGACATTCGGGTTCAGTACATGCCCGGCGAGCTTCAAGGCCTCTGGCGATGCCCCATGCTCCTGAAGTTGGCGGGCGTTGCGCCTGCGAATGTACTGCACAAGATCTAGGCGGGCCTGTGCCCTAAAGCACCACAGATCAACATCGCTCAGCTTTGAGATGCCCTCAAAGGACTCCTCGATCCCATCAGGTCCACAGTTGTCAGGACATGCCCTTGTCCAGAGACGTTGCGCTGCAGGAGAATCCCATGTAGGAATGTGAACGCCATTGGTCACATAACCCACAGGCACCTCCGACTCGGGCCAGCGTGAATAGTGGCGTTGAAAGATCCTCTTGCTCACTTTGCAGTGAAGCCGACTCACGCCATTTACGTGGCTGCATCCTCTCAAGGCCAGTATCGCTAAGGTGAAGGGGGCATCTTCATTTCCCATAGCTCCAGCTCCAATGGACATGAGATCCTCGTGGGTGATGCCTATAAGATCAGAATAATATTTGACATATTTTTTTATTAGATCTCGATCGAAGCGATCAAAGCCAGCCTCGACTGGGGTATGGGTGGTGAATACATTTCCAGCTCTCGTTGCCCAGAGGGCTGCAGGCAGAGAACATCTGGCCTTCCTCATGAAGCTGTAAGCTCTGGCCAGGACCACGAAGGCTGCATGGCCTTCATTCAAATGACAGACCTCAGGCTCTATTCCCATCGTTTCAAGCATCTGCCAGCCTCCAATGCCTAGCACGATCTCCTGGATAAGCCGCCGCTCCTGACCTGGAGCATAGAGGTTGGCAGTGATGGCTCTATCCCATGGGCTATTTAATGGATCATTTGAGTCGAGAAGATACAGGTTCACGCGGCAAACGTTTGCCTTCCAGACCCTCAAGAGCAAGGGCCTGCCAGGGAGTTTGATCATGACTTTAAGCCTTCCTCCATCTCTATCCCTAACAGGAACCAATGGAAGGTTTGCTGGATCGTTATAAGGAAAAGCCTCCACCTGAGTGCCATCTTGAGAAAGAACCTGACGGAAGTAGCCCTGCTGGTAGAGAAGGCCCACTCCTGTGATGGGAACCCCAAGATCGCTGGCAGTCTTGAGGTGGTCTCCTGCCAGGATGCCCAGACCGCCCGAGTAAATGGGCAGCGCTTCGGAAAGTCCGAATTCCATGCTGAAGTATGCGATGGATCGAATACCGTGGTGCTTTTGGAACCATCCTGGCTCCTCCAGCAGCCTGGTCCTTTTCTCATACCAGGATCGGATCTCCTCTTTGAGATCCTCATCCTTTGCCGCCTCCTCCAACCTGGCTCGAGAAACATTTTGTAATATCAAATAGGGATTCTTGGTCTTCTCCCATGTCTCGGCATCGAGAAGCTCCCAGATCTTATCAGTGGTCTGTCTGACAGTCCAGCGCAAATCCAGGGATAGATCTGATAGGCTTTCCAGGCCGGGCGGAAAATATATATCTGAATTTGATTTCATGCTTGCACCCGTCCTTTTTCATTCGCACATTTACTCTAGTTTTGTGTTTGCCGCTCCTCAAATAAACCTTTACATTTTCCTAAAGCAAGAGTTTTATAGTACCTGTGCCTCTTTTCATATATGACACAACAAACCTCCGTGGGGAATCGTCTTCTACGACGTTCGTTCGCTTGTTGGTGAAAAAGTTCGCATTTTTGATACAACTCTTCGTGACGGGGAGCAGACTCCGGGCGTCTCGCTCACCCCGGACGAAAAGCTCAAGATCGCAATTCAGCTCGACAAGCTCGGCGTAAATGTTATCGAGGCCGGATTTCCGGTATCCTCGAAGGGCGAGTTTGATAGCGTCCGGCAGATCGCACGGGCGGGCCTTTCTGCCCAGGTCTGTGGCCTTTCCAGGATTGTGAAGAAAGATGCAATGGCCTGCATTGACGCCGATGTGGGCTTGGTGCATGTCTTCGTGCCAACCTC
>JAAZNX010000164.1 GCA_012798025.1 Methanothrix sp.
TACAGCCATAACGATTCACGGTGAAGGAGATCAGGTCAAGGCGCTGGTGGAGGCTGCTCATAAGAACGGGATGAGTGCATATGTTACGGCATCTCTGGAGCTTCCTTTGATCTCCGAGCCCCAAACGAATGAAATTGAGGCTGTGTCAGAGGCAAAAGCTGCGCTCCTTGCAGAGGCTGGCCTGAAGGGCGCAGTTCCAGATAAATCACGAATAGATCCGAGCTGGTTGCAGGTTGCCAATCCCGAAATTGGGGGCAATGCAAGTTACTTTTGTCCCGTCAATTCCGAGGTGCGGGATTATCTCTACAACAAGATCGAGGCTTTGATTGACGATTATAAAGTCGATGGAGTGGTGCTTTACAAATTCGGATTCCAGGATGAGAATTACTGCTTTTGCGACGTTTGCAAAGAGAAGTTCTACAAGGATACAGGCATTGACATCACCAGGGTCAAAGCCAACAGCTATAACCTCGACAGGTGGAACAAGTGGAAGCAGGAACAGATCTTGCAGATCGTGGATGAATCCAAAAACATAACATCCGATTTGGGTCCGGTGAAGCTGGGCGTTGCTGTAGACAATCCCTTTGATCGCAACCAGGGATACAATTATGCCGAAATAGCCAAGAAGGTCGACTTTACCCTCATCACACCCCTCTCGGCCCAGGATGCACAGCTTGCAGCAAGCATGAGCAATAATCCGACATTTGTCAGGCTGAGCGATGATTACGTTGGATACGTCCTCTCCACCCAAAATGTGGATGGTGCCGTAAAGTATATCGAAGATCTCACCAAGGCTAAAATCAAAGGAGTGGCCTTTGAATATGATGTAGTTTATACACCCCTGTGGTCGGAGCTTGAGCCGCCATCATCAGCGGCTCGCTGGCTGATCAAGCAACTTGGCGGGAGGTCGCTTGCAATCGGCAATGTGTCCTGGAAGAGCGGCACAAAGCTGGAAGCCAACAACAGTTATGATATGGCAGAGAAGATCAGCCATTACTGGAAGAGTTCGCCTGGAACAGTGATTGTGGGCGAGAACTACAGCGCAGCTTTGCAGGCTGCACCAATTGCATCCTATCTCAACTGGCCTTTGCTTTTTGTGAATGACGAGCTCCCCGAGGAGACGGTAGCAGCGTTGTTACGTCTTGGTGCGAAGGAGGTTGTGATAGTAGGTCCGGTCTCGGAGAAGGTGAGACAGAACCTGACGGAGATGAATATCACCATTCTGAATGGCAACAGCGAGTTCCTGATCAAAGAAATGAAGGATAAGGGCGAGAGTCCTGATATGGTGGTCATGACCAACTCGCACGACCTGTCACTGCTGCCTCCCTCGCCAGATCCTGTGGTTGAACGTGCTTATGTTGAGGATCTTCAAGTTAGGGCTGAGGTTAGCCCTGGCCAAATTCCAGCAGAAGAGCTTGGTGAGATAGTCAGGCTCAATGTAACTCTCACAAATACTGGCTCAAAGGACCTGACAGGCGTACGCCTGATGGACATATTCCCAATGGGAAGGCTCATCAAATGGCCAAGAGCAAGTAAAGGGGATGTGAATGTGACTGATCCGTATACGGGATTGCCGACAGACGCTAACAGCGCTTTCCTCAATGGGTCTTTGCTACGCTGGAATATGGTCAGGCTTAAGCCGGAAGAATCTGCCACTTTGAACCTTGAGGTCGAGTTCTTGTATCCTATGGACTCTGGCTGGAAGCAACGCCTGGACACCGGCGCGACCGTCGCCTACGAGGGATTTTCCTATAATCACACGCTGGAGAATACTGATGACTGGCCTGTCGTCAATCTGACCTATCCTACATGGATCTACTCGGGCAGAGCAAACATATCTTGGAACCTTGACAAAGATGCCAGTTACACGGCCCTCAACCTTTATAGCCCTGATGGAAGGGAAGGCGGTGTTGAGATCACAGATATTGCGCCGGACAAGCTTTACAATCTGAGAGTTCAGCTCCTGACGCCAGGGATCTGGAAGTTCAATATAGAGGCAGGTGATGGATATACTCACAGAACTGAGAATTACAGCATCGATGTGCGGTCGAACACCGATCCTGTGAACATAACAGCCTTCAGCCATACCAAAGTGCCAAGATTATCTATGGTCGCAGCTCAGGCAGCTTCAGCTCGCAGGGCCCTGCTGCTGGATGTGGCCAAGGACCCGCAACAGATAGATCCCTTAAACGAGGAGTCATCACTAAACCAAAAGATCGATGACCTAGAGCTCTCGCCCAAATACCTGATGGTGGTAGGCGATCCAGGGTCAATGCCATTCATCTCCACAGGCCTTGTTCAGAAATTGACGCCCTTCATGGAGTATGAGATTTACAGGGACTATCAACTGCCCGAGGACTTCGATAATTACAGCAATGTGGCTGTAGGTCGAATCATGGGGCTCTCTGTTTATGATGCATCTCAGCTCCTAGCCCGTACCCTGGCGTACGACCGTCTAAGTGGTTCTTGGAAGAACAACGGCCTTGTCATATCTTCACCGCCTCTTTCCTATCCCCAGGCTCCGATTGCTGCAAGCATCAGGGACTACCTGCAAGAAGCAGGGCTCATTGTAAAAGATCTGCGCTACGAAGAGGCCACATATCAGCAGGCCGTCTCGCAGATGAACAACGGTCAAAACATAGTGCATTTCGATCATCATGGCAATGAAGAATCATGGTCGCTGTCTGAGTGGTCGAGCATGGACCCGACTTTGACCGGAGCGCACGTAAAGGAGCTGGTCCTGTCGCCACAGACCACTACTTCATCAGCTTGCGTTACAGTGAACCTCAAGGGCTATTACCTCAACGTCAGCGGGACCAGGATGTACATACCCCGGAATATAGAGGACTCCATTGCCCTGGCATTCATCCGGGCTGGCGCGGTAAATTATATTGGAGAATCTGCCTTATCCTGGATCTTCGTGTCAGATGACTTCTTCAAGCAGTTCTATCAGTCTCTTGTTTTCGAGAACGCAACAGTGGGTCAAGCCCAGCTCGATGCAGACAACCTTTTCAAGCTCAAGTTCAGGGGAGCAGAGAATTTAAAGGACATATCCAAATACGACGAAGAACTTCCTGACTGGGAAGAAACTGTGCAGCAGATGCTCAATCAAACGGCATACATGAACGTGATCATCGGAGACCCCAGCTTCAGGCCCAACCTTCCCAAATCGCCAGCTCTTCCTTACACCACTGAGGTTGCGGCGGTCAATGGCACAGCCAAGAATAAGACCACTCTGATGGCATCAGTGACGCCAAAAAATGAGAGTGCGACAGACTGGATCTACTGGATAGAGGCTGACAGCTCCTCAGGAGAGTTGAATCTCAATGCTCCTCCGGCTATCATAGGCGAGGTGTCGCTACCTAAAGACGCAGACAAGATCGTTGTAAAAGAGATGGGCCTTGCGGTTTGGCATGATGAGATGATCGTCGGCGACCAAAAAAAGGTGATGTGGCCCATTGTTCGGCCGAGGCTTGGTGATACGAGGAGCTTCCAGATAGAATATGTGCTCGTTCCAGGCGAGGTTCAGGTTATCAACGTGACGGCTGGCTGGAATGCCATCTCAGTCTACCTGAATCCAATGGACTCTTCGGCTAGCAAGTACCTGAAAAATAAGCCTTACAGGGGCATATTCTCCAGTGCTACGGGCGGATGGGCCTTCAGCACAAAGGATGCGGGCATGGTCAACGTCACGAAGTTCAAGCCTGGCGAAGGTTACCTCATTGACAGCGCTGGGAACTTCACCATGGCGATCTCTGGCAAGCCGGTCGATCTGCCCTATCGCCTGGATCTGCGTTCAGGATGGAATATGATCGGCCTGCCTGTGAACAGGACAGTCGATGTGAATAACATCACGGTAAACGCCGAGCATAAGAGATACACTTATCCTGAAGCAGTACAGAGGGGCTTGGTTTCGGCCTTTATCTGGAAGTATGAGGATGAGGGCTGGACGCACCTGGGAGATAACGAGGCCCTTGAGCCAGGAAAGGCCTATTTGATCGAGGCCACGGGCGATGCCAAACTGGAGTTCCGCTGACTCCTCCCGCCAATAAAATCGGCGGGCATCTAGGCGTTTTGCCACAGACTGTAGCCCCAGTCTGAGAATGTTTAATGGCTGCGTTATGATCCCTGTCCAGAGTCAGGCCGCAGAAAGGACATCTGCGGACTCTCTTGGATAGATCTTTTTGAACCATGTGACCGCAGCCAGAGCATATTTTGGATGTGTCATGGGGATTTCTGGTGGGCAGTGTAACGAATTTTCTGTAATTTGATAATTAGGAAGATTAAAGGTCCTGTATCCCAACCAGTAATTAGGAAACAAGAGGACCATGATGTCCATTGAATTCCTGGAAGATTATCTTGTCGATCAAGAAGATGGATTAA
>JAAZNX010000185.1 GCA_012798025.1 Methanothrix sp.
GACGATTTGGTGACCAATATCCAAATGATCTGCCAGATCCTGATGGAGCAGGGCTTCGGAACCCAGCTCCTGGCAGCAGTCTACCGCTTCCAAGGAGATGGGACGGTCTACTTGATATACAACTTCAAGCTGGGGTCCTACTATCCTTTTGTGCCGCGAGGCGACCAAAGAGACACATCTATGGAATTCAGATTGAGATCGCTGATGGAAAAGGAGCTCCCCATGGAAAAGGATGAGGCCAAGTGGTATCCCCTGTGGGGGATGCCGATTTAAGGCAATGGGATGCGGTCATCGCGGTCTCCCCTTGGGAGCGATGAGGCATACGATATATTTAATAAGGTTTGATGTAATAACGTATGCCATCTAAAAAATAGGGGATGAAACAGCATGAAGGGAGTAGTAGTGGCTATAGTGCTAGTAGCTTGCCTTTTTGGATGTTGCAGCACAGGGCTGGCAACTCCGCCCATTGTACCGCCTGTACAGTACGAACAATTTTGTGAGGCCCAGAAGGTGTCTGGCACCGGCGTCATAGATGTGAGCACATCGATAGTGGACAAGAAGATAGCTCTGGAGTATTACAACGTCATGTCCGGTAACGGCGACCTGGAGCTAGACCAGGAGCATGCTTACTCACAGAATGCAGATAAATTGAAGAGGGCTATTGCTTCAGTCAACGGCGGCAATAACTCTAACCTGAATCTCTATGAGAACACCAAGATGACGTATTCAGGCGCGACGCCTCTGGTTGGCGCAAAGCTGCTGAACTCGAAACAGTTCTATGGAGGGCTTGGAGCCCAGGTTCAGGAGACATTCGCAGTAAATGAGATGGAAAAAGAGGAAGTCTCTTTCTTCACTTCGACCACGCCTTACAATCCTGCATGCACAACACCAGAGAAGCTTCTCAAGAGCCTGAAAGAGGCTGGCAGGGACACAGACAAGGTTGCGTGCCTTATGGGCAACAACCCTGCACAACTGATAGGCATGGAGACCAAGAACACCTTCAACGGCACATGGGGCACCGACGCCACAATGCACAGGATATTCTACAAGGATATCAAGGCTCACGAGATGTTCTCAGGAATATTCGAGGCTGAGAAGACCATCAAGTTCCACGACAGCCCTGTAGATGAGCGGGATCGACCTGTATGCGATGGCATAGATTGCTAAAAAGAACAATCTATAAAAAGCGAATTTAGGAGGTCAGGCAAATGAATAAAGCAACGCTTATACTAGTTGCAGTGGGGCTGCTCGCATGCGCTGCTGCAGCTCATGCCACATCTCCGGGGGATTTTTCCGGAATTATGGCAATTGACAAGGCGGACATGTGCAGCGACGATCATATTCTGGATCCTGTTTTCTGCACCGAAGTATGCTCAGACACAAAGGGCTGCGAGCATTACGGAAGAGCCAATAGATTCATGGAGCAAAAATGCCTGGAATGCATAGTCGAAGAGAGATGCGACGAATGCGGCAAGACGTTCTACTGCGATGGCATCTGCAACAGTTGCGGTGCACCGTGTGTGGTTTATGAATACTGTCCAAACTGCGGTGCAATGTATATCACCAATCATGCGGATGGGATATGCGATAAATGCGGCAATGGTTGCTATTGCATAGAGAAATGCAGCAAATGCGGCCACACCCATAACTACAATGGATACTGTGACGAGTGCGCCAGCAGGTGCCATTACCTCAGGTGCTGCTACGACCTTTGCGAAATGTTCAACCATAGACTGTCTGAGGATTGCAGAGGCGGAGCCGCCGAGCAGCTAGCAATCTATGAGATCCAGCCAGTGGCCCAGGGCAAGATGATGCCATACCAGGGTTCTACTGAAGAGAAGAGTCTGGATATCTGAGCGAAAAGCGAGAGATGTGTTTTGCTCGCCCGGCTGTAAATGACGGGTGGGCGCATTTATTATTTTTCTAAAGTTGACAACAAGGATTTATCAAAGAGAAGATACATCTTTTCATAGCATGGGCGTTGACTTGGGGGACCTGCTGCAGAGAAAGAAGATCGAGATCAAGGGTCTTTCGGGAAAATGGGTGGCGGTGGATGCTTTTAACACCCTCTACCAGTTCCTGAGCATAATCAGGCAAAAGGACGGCACGCCGCTCATGGATAGTCAAGGAAGGGTTACTTCTCACCTCTCGGGCCTGTTGTACCGCACAACAAATCTGATGGAGGCTGGGATAAAGGTTGCCTTCGTATTCGACGGCGAAGCTCCATCTTTCAAGGCAGGAACGCTTGCACAGAGAGCAAAGGTAAGAGACAAGGCGGCGGATGCCTGGGAGAGCGCGCGCGCTGCAGGAGAAGATGGCTTCAAGTATGCACAGGCAGCATCTCGCATCAGCTCGGAGATTTTGCAGGATGCACGGCGTCTTATCCATGCCATGGGGCTTCCAGTAGTTCAGGCGTCATCTGAAGGCGAGGCGCAGGCTGCCTACATGGCAATCAAGGGTTCGGTCGATGTTGTAGGCAGCCAGGATTACGATTCACTCCTTTTTGGAGCTCCACTGGTGGTTAGGAATCTGGCTATAACTGGGAAGAGAAAGCTCCCTGGCAAGAACATATATGTGGACGTAGAGCCTGAGATGATAGACCTTGAGGAAGGGCTGAAGAGCCTTGGCATCACCAGAAGACAGCTCGTCGAGATTGGCATCATGTGCGGGACGGACTACAATCCAGGCCTCCCAAGGGTCGGTCCTAAGACTGCATTGAAGCTGATCCGCGAAATGGGAGATCTGGAATCCGTCTTGGCGGACAGGGAAGAGACGATCGAAAACTTTGCACAGATAAGGGAATTCTTTTTGCATCCCGATGTTACAGATCAATATACTATTAAGATGAGCAGGCCACGCATCGATGAGATCGTGTCTTTCCTTGTCGATGAGAGAAGCTTCGATTTGGAGAGAGTTGAGAAAACGGTTAGCCGACTGGATGAGGTCTATAAAAGTGGACAGTGCACGCTCGACCGCTGGTTCTAGTTCAGACCCGGCCTCAAGCTACGATATCGAACTGGAGAGGGCAGTAAAGCTTATACGAGACTGCGGCGCTGAGCGCGTCGGCCTGCAGGCTCCTGAGGGTCTGAAGAGAGCCTGCCTTGCAATTGCAATCCAGATCGAAGATACGACTGGAGCAGAGGTGATAATTTCAGGAGATCCCTGCTACGGAGCCTGCGATGTGGATCTTGGGCTTTGTGAAGAGGTGGATCTGATGCTTCATTTAGGCCACTCAGAGCTGGGCGAGGGGCCGATCAA
>JAAZNX010000039.1 GCA_012798025.1 Methanothrix sp.
AGCACTCTGAGTACTACATCCTCAGTGGTTAGCATGTTCTCGGTAGTAGGTGTATCGGAGATCAGTGTAGTATCTGTTGTTTGCTTAATTGCCCTGCTCAGTGCATCGGAGATTCTATCAGCCTCCTCGCTTTGGAACAAGCGCCTATCTACTATGCTGAATTTGGCCATCGTTCCGCTAGTCTTGACGTTCTTCCTGATCGTGGGTTACAAAGTGGTTGATGTACTAAACCACTGACCACGTCATGTTTTAAGGATGGTGGTTATGGTCGCTCGCACAGCGGAATAATTGTGCAGATCATGCGATCGTTTTTAGGTTACCTGAAACGCCGTTGGAAGGCCATCGCGCATTAAATCCTCTCTTTGCAAAACCCTGCGGTTGCCTTCCCTGTCAACGAGAGTTATATTTTCCATCTGCCAGTCGCCGCGTTCGCTTCCATTCGATATTGACATCCTGGAGGCGTAAACCCCGTTCTTTGTGGTACCTGATGTGAGATCTTGCATCCTGAAGAGCACTACCGCAGTTTGGTTTCCCGATGGGCTGTGAAAATAAGCTGCAGATGCCCAAAGGCCACTCTGGTCGTCGATGAAATGCGCTGTGAAGTTTATCGCGCGATCTGACCCGACATAGACAGTTCTAGGTTCAAATCCAAAGCCTGCGAGGCCTGGTGGCTGGTCATCCTTCATGGCATTAACCTCATGGCTTTGAGGTGGGTTCAACGGGTCGGCGGTCGCCTCCCCAAAAAAGCATTCGCTGCTGCTGGCAAGCCTTATGGTCTTTTGCAGGGAGAAGGCACCTGTCAGGTCCTCGGTGCTCCTGCCAATATCATCGGCAGATGTGGTGTTTTGCATTGCAAGCAACGTCAAAAGCAAAAAAGCTAAAACAATAGTAGACAAATTCAAGCCGCGACTGCCTATACAGGAAATCTCTCTCAACTGCATCATCACCCAATGACTTGTACCAGAATTTCTCCATCCTCAGTGACGAATATCTCGGCATCCCTCTCGAGAGCTCTCTTCTTGAAGATCCGAGGAGCTTTGCGCCTCAGTTGTACGATGATATCCATGGAGGTGACCGGCAGTCGCAGCGATCTCCTGTCGGCTGCCTCGAAGATCTTGCCTGGCAGATCGAACACATCTGTGCCGGCCTTTACCTGCAGAGAGATGGGAGCTCGAATCATCATCCACTGCTGCAAGGTGCGCTCCGCGCGAGCTATATTCTGGCGTGCTCTCTTCTCAAGGATGCTGACGTTGGATCGGGTTGTTCCTAGCATCTCTGCTACATCCGCCTGAGAGAGGCCTTGCAATCGCAGCCTCAGCACTTTGAGCTGCCTCTCAGTTAGGAGCGAACCATGGCTTTCATCATGCTCTGGGATTTCTTCAAAGCTATCTGAAGTCATATCTTGCTTGCTTGTACACTGCTTTCTCAAATGTTAGATTCTCGCCTGGACCCTGGTGTGTTTCGATGTCCTGCCACCTCCGCAAATTATCGCGCAGTTCGATAAAAAACGAGGCCATCCATTCTATGCGTTCGCTCTCTTCCCACTTCTCAGGAGCTAGGCCTAGCTCGCGGGCTTTGGCCATGGCAATGTCTTCAACCAGCGATCTCTCTTCGATGATTTGCACCGCCACGCTCTCACCGACATCGTCTTCGGCCACCACAAGCTCGAATTCTCCGATTCGGATTATCTCGCCCGGCGTCAGCCTTCCCGCCCTGGCCTTCAATGTGGCATAGTTCAGGGCCCGGAAGATCTCCTCTTTGGATACCAACTGTGCAGCCTTGCGTATTAGGTCTTTCATACAGTTTCATTCCCACCATTGGGGTCCCTTACGGGTAACGTTCACCCAGAGGTGTAGGTCCCGGTAAGGCCCTGTGAAATTCCCCTCTTTATAAAGCAGGAACTCCAGCTTCTGCTTGTCTCCAGTTTTATTGAGGGTATAGCTTATGGGCTGCTCCCACGTCTGGTTGTGCTGCAGCGACAAATTCCGGTCATAGATCGAGACGTTATCCATGCTAAGCCGCATGGTATAGTTCACTTGCGAATACTCGTGGTTGACCACGCCCACAATTACAGTGCTTTTGTTGCCAGCCACCACCTGCGTGGGATAGTCGTAGGCCTTTCCGCCTGGCCCGAGGATGTAAAACTCGGTGAACTTCTCTCCCTGTTTAGGGGTCACTATTACATAAACAAGGGCTGCTATTGACATAATTATAGTTATTATTAATATTATCGTCAGGGCTTTGTCCAACCTGCTCTTATCAGCTTCCAGGATCTCTTTCTTAACATTGTTGAAGCTTTCTCGAAATCGAACCTGAAACCTCTCCTCCGGGGAAAGGCTCGCGCGCCGCCAGTTAGCTGCAGCTGCCATTGCAATTGTGAATATTGCCAGTGAGACGACTACGGGAGTCAGCCGAATTCCCCAGGGTGCGTAGTTCAGGCCGAGGCCTATGAGTGGCACTACTGCGATGCTCAGACCAAAGCTCAGGGCGACCCTCTCTATGCCATCCAGATCGCCTTTTTTTGGAAAGAGGGCGGCAATGAGGACATAGCCTGGCACAAATAACACCATTAAGAGCCCCAAGGGTACACGCACTGGAAGATCTGCTAGGGGCGTTAAAGTGAAGATCATCGTCGCCAACGCCAGCAGGATTGCCGCCTGCAGGTCTGCTGCCATCATCACAAGTCTCTCTTTTATCGCTATCATCTCCGGAGTGTGCATGCCAAACAAACGCCAAATCCACTCGATTATCATGTTGATAAGACTTTTCTCCCTGATCTCAACCTGCTTTTTTTATCCTGCTGCTCTGCAGGATTTTTTTTCGTCATCGCCGCCCGATTTCGCCCTGGATTGACTTTGGGCTCGAGAGGGACAGATGCATTGATGCTCAAATGTGAACGACCCTAACCTTCCCGACGCCTTGAATTCTGTATTCTACTGTCGGGCATGCCCGATGTATCTATTTGCAGGCGGTATTTTCCCACCGAGTCGGAGACAACCCGTGTCTCAGCTACGACCTCAACAGTAACGGCAGTCGAATCGGGCAGTGTCTGCCAAAAATCTTCAAATTCGCTGATGTGAGCCTCTGATGCCAGTTCTTCTGCCCAGGCGAAGAAGGGTGATATGTGCAACAACAATTTATGGTTTTTGCAAGGGATCGGTCGCCAATGGGAAGGTATTTATTTCATCTATCATGCCTGATCTAATCTGGCGAAAATGTGTCCGTTATGAAGCTTGAGGATTTGAGCAGGAGTGGCCTGGATCTCGTGCTGCCCTTGTCCATGATATTTTTAGGAGAGATGCTTATCTTTCTGGGAAATATGAAGGGGGCAATGATGGTCCATGCTCTGACCCTAACGCTTTTGGTCTTATCTTCTGCCTATATCGAGAACAGGATTTATCCTGCGCTAATGCTCCTGCCTCTTTTCAGGCTGCTAAACGTCGCCATGCCTGTGTTTTTTCAACTGACCATCTACTCTTATTCGCTGGTATATGCGCCCATGTTCATTCCCATCATCTTCATCTTAAAGGACGCCATATTCAACCGATCAGAGACGGGGTTGACCGCGAAGGGGTTTTGGTTTTACCTCCCGCTCGCCGTAGCAGTAGGCTTTGCCCTGGGTTTTGGTGAGTACAATGTTCTGCATACAGATGTGCTCATACCTGACATGAGCCCAAAGAACATTCTAATCCTATCTTTGATCATGATCCTTTTCGTCGGCACTGTTGAGGAGTTTATATTCAGGTCTGTTTTGCAGACAGTGATGGAAGAGCGGCTGGGAGCAATACCTGGGCTTCTGGTGACCAGCATCACATTCGGAGTCATGCACAGTGGCTATCACATTCCCTTGGAGATCCTATTCGTATCATTTGCCGGAGTGGTCTTCGGTCTGCTATTCTGGATGACCAGGAGCCTGCCCGTCATCGCCATAGCGCACGGGGTTACCAATATCTCGCTATTTCTGGTTTCGCCTCTGCATTCAGACGTCCTGGTTTATTTGATAGGCGTTCCTGCAACTATGTTCTTGCTGTACTGTGCTATTTTCAAGAAGCTGCCAAAAAAGATAGAGCCCCTGAAGGGGGAGCGATAAGCACTTCACTCCACAGTCACGCACTTTGCCAGGTTCCTAGGTTTGTCGATGGGCAGGCCAAGCTTGTTGGCAGTGTAGTAGGCCATGAGCTGCACGGCGACGGTTGCCAGCACTGCGGAGAATACCGGCCTGGTCTCTGGAAGCTCGATCACAACGCTCGCCACCTTGCCGATGTCCGGATCGCCCTCAGTTGCCAGCGCGATGACGTCAGCTCCGCGGGCCCTGACCTCCTTGATATTTGACTGAATCTTCTTTCCGCAGGTGGCAAGCGCCACGACTGGCGTCTTCTCGGTTATCAGGGCCAGTGGTCCATGCTTCAGCTCTCCTCCAGCATAGCCCTCTGAGGGGATATATGCGATCTCCTTCATCTTCAGGGCGCCCTCCAGGGAGATTGGATAAAGGTAATCCCGCCCAATGAAGAAGTAGCATCCAGCCCCAGCGTATGTCTCAGCAATCTCGCGAAGCGTCTCTCTCTTCTCCAAGACCCTCTGCACCAGGCCCGGAAGCCTTGTGAGCTCGATGAGCATCTTCCTGGCCTGGTCTGGCGTCAGATGGCCGCGAGCCCTGCCAAGTCGTATGGAGAGCAAGATGAGCGCCACAAGCTGCGCGGTGAAGGTCTTGGTAGCAGCCACTCCGATCTCAGGCCCGCAGCGTGTGTAGATCGTGCTCCCCACCAGCTCCGTCACAGTCGAACCTACGACGTTGGTTATCGCCAGGCTTGGCAGGCCGCAGGTCTTGGCCTTCTTGAGGGCCAGAAGAGTATCTGCTGTCTCTCCCGACTGGGTGATGCCCAGGAGCAAAGTTCTGGGGCGCACCTGAAGCTGCTGGAACTCGGAAGCTACCTCCACATCCACAGGCAGGCCGGCCGCGCGGGCAAAGAGATACTTGGCAAGCAGCCCTGCGTGGTAGGAGGTGCCGCATGCGATTATGACAACGCGCTCCAGGGCCTCGAGCTCCTCATCGCTCATGCCCAGATCGAGCCGCACATCTCCATCGATCTCCGAAATCCTTCCGGCGACGGTCTCCCGAATGGCCCGCGGCTGCTCATGGATCTCTTTTAGCATGAAGTGCGGATAGCCGCCACGCTCAGCAGCATCAGCATCCCATGTTATGCGCTCCATTTGAATGGGTTGGGGCATCCCTGCCAGATCCATCATCTCCACCCTGTCCGCATAGACGCGAGAGATCTCACCATCCCTCATGCGGATCACATCTTTGGTATAGGGCAGAAGCGCAGGCACATCCGAGGCCACGTAGATTGCATTCTCGCCCTTGCCAAGCACCAGAGGGCTGTCTTTACGTGCACAGACAAGGTAAGGAGAGCTCGCCGCCAGAACTGCAATGGCATATGAGCCCTCAACGCGCTCAAGGGCTTTGCATACTGCCTCGAACAGGTCGCCCTTGTAATAAAAGTGAATGAGATGTGCCAGCACCTCGCTGTCCGTCTCAGACAGAAACTCATAGCCCATCTCCATCAATAGATCTCGTAAATCCAGGTAATTCTCGATGATGCCGTTGTGAACTATGGCAATCTCACCTGATGTGTGAGGATGAGCATTCTTGTCGCTCGGCTTGCCGTGCGTCGCCCAGCGGGTGTGGCCTATGCCCATACAGTCTCCAGGACAGCCCAAGCCTGTATAGACCTTCTCCAGGTCAGCGATCCTCCCGACTGATTTGAAGACCTCGATCTTCTCGTCGGACTTGATCGCAACGCCTGCGGAATCATAACCCCTGTACTCCAGCCGTTTCAAAGTATCAAAGAGTATCGGCCCTGCCAACTCATCCCCGATGTATGCAACGATTCCACACATCAACAGATCACCCTGCTGTCCCGCTCGATCTGGCCGCGAACCGTCGCTCCAGAGCCGACACGCACGCCAGTTCCAGCGACTGTTCCGGAATTTATGAAGACCCTGCTTCCCGCCATAAAATCATCAGCAAGGATAGCACCAAACTCCGCCCTGTAAAAGGCGTCCTCCACCTCCACCACACAGGAGCCTGTTTCTGTGACAATATGGTCTCCCAGAACACAGCTTGCACCCACAACAGAGTCGGAAATTATTGACATGGAACCGATCCGGGCCTCTTGCATTATGATGCTGTTTCTGATCTCGGAATGGGAACCTATCCTGACAGAGTCTCCAATAGAAGTTGAGGGCAGGATGGTTGCATTAGGACCAATATCGCAGTCTTCGCCTATGCAGGCCGGCCCGACCAGGTACGAACCTGAGCGAATAATGCTTCCTTTGCCAATTTGCACTGCACCCCGAACCTGGGCGCC
>JAAZNX010000158.1 GCA_012798025.1 Methanothrix sp.
ACGAGAAAGGATCTAGCATCATCTTGTACGGCCTCAGGAAGTTGATGCGCAATAAGTACTGCGATTTAATTCTCCTATTCACTGTGAGTGCAGCCTTCGGGATGCTTTTAGTACTCTCCACCACTGGCTAACTTCCTTCATTGCTAGTCTTTCAGAGCTGATATTTCCTGCTCTGAATGCTCAACTATTTTTCAGTCTTTCGAAGACAAAGATTAAATTACCCTGTAACTCTTAAAACCACAGCGAGGATTGGCATGGATAAAAATGAGAAGATCAATGAACTCGCCCGCAGGCGTGGCTTTCTTTGGCCCGCCTTTGAGCTTTATGGAGGTGCAGCGGGATTTTTCGATTACGGCCCTCTTGGGGCGCCGCTAAAACGACGCATCGAGGATATCTGGCGGCAGTTCTTCGTCATTCAGGAAGGGTTTGCTGAGATCGAGGCGCCAACTATCGGCGTTGAAGGAATCTACCAGGCCTCAGGACACCTGAGCGGCTTTTCCGATCCTCTCACCAGTTGTAAGGAGTGCAAGGAGATCTACCGCGCCGATCACCTCATCAAGCACATCGTCGAGGTTCCAGACGCGCTCACAAATGAGGAGATCTACAGGACAATTCAGGAGAATGAGATTGGCTGTCCGGAATGCGGCGGGGAGCTCTCTCCTGTTTATGAGTTCAATCTCATGTTCAAGACGATGATCGGGCCTGGAAACAAGATGACAGGTTATCTGCGGCCTGAGACGGCACAGGGCATGTTCATCAACTTTCCCAGGCTTTTACGCCACTTCCGCGACTCTCTGCCTTTCGCGGCAGTGCAGATAGGCAAATCCTATAGAAACGAGATCTCACCCCGTCAAGGTGTGATCAGGCTGAGGGAATTCACCCAGGCAGAAGCTGAGATATTCATCGATCCTCGAGACAAAAACCATCCCCGCTTTGCTGAGATAAAGGACATCAAGATGAAGTTCTACTCGCAAGCAGCACAAGAGACGGGCAATGAAGAGGAGATGACCTTTGGCGAAGCCGTAGAGCGGGGCGTTGTAGCTCACCAGATGCTTGCCTACTACGTCGCCCGCACCTATCAATTCCTTCTGGCTGTTGGCGTGTCTCCTGACAAGATGCGTTTCCGGCAGCACAAAGCTGATGAGATGGCCCATTATGCTGCTGATTGCTGGGATGCTGAGGTATTCTTGGATCACCTGGGCTGGATAGAGATCGTTGGGGTAGCAGACAGGACGGACTTTGACCTCAAGGCCCATGCAGCAACCAGTAAGGTCAACCTCAGCGTTTTCGTACACTATGACAGGCCCCACAAGCGGCAAAAGGTCGTGGTCAAGCCGGACTTCAAGGCCCTGGGGCCGAGGTTCAAGGGCAGGGCCAAGGCAGTCGCGGAGGCCCTCAAGGCTTTGCCTCCTGCGGAGCTGAAGAAAGATAAAATAACGGTCTTGGTTGATGGCGAGTCCATCGAGATAGAGCCCTCTCTCGTCTCATGCGAGACCGTGGAAGAAGAGGTCCGGGGCGAGGAGATCATACCACACGTAATCGAGCCATCCTTTGGCATCGACCGGATACTTTACACTGTCCTTGATCACTCATTCTACGAGGACGACATCGATGGAGAGACCAGGACTGTTCTCAGGTTCAAGCCTGCTGTTGCCCCAATTGAGGTGGCAGTTCTGCCCTTGATGGATCGCGAAGAGCTGATAGTGCCTGCAAAGAAGATCCTGGAAGAGCTGCGAATTCGCGGTTTGCGCGTAGACTGGGACACTTCGGGGTCCATAGGTCGCAGATACAGGAGGAACGACGAGGTCGGGACGCCCTATGAGGTCACAGTGGACTACGAGACGCTGGAGCATGGCACTGTCACCATCCGCGATAGAGATTCCATGCAACAGGTTCGAGTGGCCATCGAAGAGGTGGCTGACACCCTTCAGTCACTGCTCTGTGGAAGAGTGAAGTTTCTGGAGGCAGGCACTCTGGTCATGCCTGCGAAAGAAAAGTGATACTTTCCATTCCAGGAAGGATGAGATAACCATTGTGCACAGTCTCCGAGCAGTGGCGCTACAAACTGGTCAAGGAGATCAGGAGAAAGTGCATCCACCTAACTGGCCTGTCCGTCCCTGTGGGCATCCTGGTATTCGGCAGGGCTTTCACAGCTGTGATGATCGGCCTGGCCCTGTTAATAGCCCTCCTGCTGGAGGCGGGAAGGCTCAAGGGCAGGATACGCCTGCCTGAGGTTAGGGACCAGGAGGAAGAGAAGGTTGCAGGCTACATCTATTACATCGTGGGCAGCCTGCTCACAGTTGTTCTCTTCTCGCCAATGATCGCTCTGACATCCATGCTTTTTCTCTCCCTGGGCGATACAGTGAGCGGCCTCGTGGGCTCTGCACTGGAGAACTCCAATGTGCGGGGTCGAAACGAAAAGTGGCGCATCAAGCCTTGGCCGATAGTCTCAGTCATGTTCTTGGCCTGCATCCTCATAGGCTACCTCTCCACAAGCCTGACGAAGCTTCCAGTCGGTGTCTATTTTGCAGGCGCTGTTGGGGCAACAGTTGCAGATTCTGTGGCAATCATCGTCCGCCATCGGGGCTTGGACGACAACCTCACGATACCTTTATTTGCAGGTGCTCTGATGAGTGCGGCTGCGCTTGCAGGCTAGATGGCTCTAGAAAGGTTTTTTAAATATGGGATTGTATCCTAATCTCGCTTTTGGCACAAGCGGCAATGGCTGCTTTGTCAAGGGAATAGGAGGAAGCTTTAATGGATATTATTCTGCTCGGTCCACCAGGATCCGGTAAGGGTACACAGGCCAAGATGATCGCTGACAAATACAAGGTTTTGCACGTCTCCAC
>JAAZNX010000072.1 GCA_012798025.1 Methanothrix sp.
GAGATGAAAGGCGACATAAAAGAGATGAAGGGCGACATAAAGGCTGTGCGGAAGAATACTGATACCATCCCTCAAGTCCTTCAAGAGATTAAAGGCATACGAGAAGACATCCAGCCAGGATATGCAGCTCAATTCAGGCAGGTACAATCTGACGTCAGGGCGATAAAAGAGCGCTTGGGCATGCAATGAGCTTGTTATATGCCCAACTTGCAAAATTAAATTAATTTGTTTGATTCTTGGTTTTCGTCACGGTCTTTGGGCCATTCGAATGGGAAGGCCGAAGCAGGTATCTTTCTTTGCAAGTCTGATAATTTAACCGAACGAACATCGCTCTTGCCTGTTGCCACATTCTGGTAACGGCATACATCATTTGACAGAGAATCGTTCAACTTTGTGAGCTTAAACACAACTTCATAGCGTCTGCAGATCTTGCCAATTTTGCCATCGGATGCCACAATAAGAGTTGGATTTTTGGCGTCTACATCTGGCCTGAAATCGAGCTTTTGGTTGCCTGCAGCCTGCATTGCCACCTGTTGTCCCCAGGCTCTGCCCGTTTACGTCCTGGGCCAGGGGCAGACAGTTCGAAAGCGCGGTGACTGCCTGGAGATCTGGTCCAGGGAGGGAAAGGTAAGCGAGGCCAGGCTCAGGGATGTCTCGCAAGTCAACCTTTACGGCGGAGTTGAGATCACGACTCCTGCCAGGTCTCTGAAGATGTCATGCCCCAGCTCAAAGCAATCGACGACGTAAACGGTATCTGGTAGAGCCAGCAAAACACTCTCAACAACATGGCTCAATGGGTCCTGTCCAGTCGTCGACAGGTCCAGACCGCAAATCCCAAATCGCTCTATCTCTTTGAGTGCAGACCTCCATTCAGGCTGCGACTTTATTTTTATAAATTCGGGACGGACGGTCATCCTAAATCAAGAACGCTGATCGTTTATACTGGACATGCCACCAGCGTTCCCCTGGAGACGTTCATCTTCATGGCCACAGGCTCGCACTTGGCTCTGAATACATAGATAAGTCGCCCTGACAGCATCTGATCGTATTCGGATATCGTCTCAAAGTTTCCCATGCCCTTGGACAGAACAAGCCAGTCCGGGTCGTTCAAAAAAGCCGAAGCCTCCAAACTCAAGTGCTCCAGGGATGTTCCAACCACATCGCCTGTGGGCACGACGCGCTCGCTTGTCATGGCTCTTATCTCCTCTGCAGTCACATCGTTCAAGATGGGCTTGGACTTAGATCCTATCACGACGCTCTTTCCCATCTCCACAAGCTTCTCGATCACAAAGAGATCGAAGATCGCCTCTCCCGAGTTGTCGGTAAGATAGAAAATATTTTTGAAGCTGCGCAGACGTCTCTTTACCTCCTCCATATCGCCCGCCAGCCGCTCGCGCAAAGTGATCAAGAAGACGCTCCCAAATGTGGAGTTGTCGAAGTCGTGGCCTTTGACGCCAAACTCCATGGAGTTGGCAGCGGCAGCTATCCGGATCAATGCCTCGATCTTATCGTCGGCCTCCTCGTAGAACCGCTCGGCCACAGGCAGCAGACTCTTTGCAACGCGGTTGCTCTCCTCTTTTAGGAGTTGATACGGATCGGACTTTCCACTGCGCCTTTTTATGATCCTCTCCCTCTCTGTTCCAACCAGGGCAGGGACGCCTCCCTTGTGGCGGGCCATGAAGTCCACAAGCTCCTCCACGGCAGCCTTCTTTTCTGCCTCGGATGATAGGACCAGGTCGCTCTCGAACTTGGCCCTATCCAATATGCACGGATAGCAGTTGGAGGCCATCTTCAAGACGGCCACCGTCCTGCCAGCACTCTGATGACATCCGGGATCACCCGCTCTGCCACATGCACACACGAGCCACCGCTTAGAACCCAGACCAAATTCTTCCTCCCGACAGCCTCCCAAATCAACTGTGCCATCCTTGGATAGGCTTCGAATGTGAGGTTGAAGCCACCATAGTCGTCCTGATGAGAGTCGTGGCCAAATATGACAAAGGCGATCTGGTGGTCGAAGTCCTTGGCCAGCTCAAGGGCG
The DNA here is from genome assembly GCA_012798025.1 of Methanothrix sp. Classification (GTDB taxonomy): domain Archaea; phylum Halobacteriota; class Methanosarcinia; order Methanotrichales; family Methanotrichaceae; genus Methanothrix. The sequence goes on from JAAZNX010000072.1 coordinate 2,042, forward strand.
CCCTTCAGGGCCCCCAGAAATCTTTCGTTGCTGGCTCCAAAGGTGAGCCCGATATCGTAATTGTTCCTTTGAGGGTCGTGCACCTCATCGCTGCCACTGTGCAAGTTTATGTGAAAGACGTTCGGATCCTCACCAAAGAAGTCGCGCGTGCCATCTCCAAAATGAGGATCTACGTCTATTATGAGAAATCGCTCCAGGCCCATCTCCCGCAAGCGCAATATGGTGATTGCGACATCGTTGAAATAGCAAAAACCCCAGCAGCTTCCCCGCGAGGCATGGTGGCCAGCCGTCCCAGTATATGCGAAAGCCGCATTTGCTTGGCCCCTGGCGACCATCTCCGCAGCCATCATGACGCTGCCAGCAGATAGCAACGCCACATTCCTGTACGGATCGGTCTGCATGTTGGCCATATGTGCAGGAGTATGTGCTCGCTCAACCAGCCTTAAGGGCGCTGGTTTTGCTAAGAAAACCTGCACGTCAACGCCGTCGACAAGTCCCGACTCCATCAGCTTCTCCCAAGACGGACGGATCCTCTCTTTGAGGACTGAAAATCCGTTCTTTGCAAAATCCTCATGATATGTGATCGCCACTAACATAGCCTACCTCATCTCTCCATTCAAAGCTCTGTGATCCTGGGGTACCTCTCCAATAGCATGCCCTCGACGACAATTGGCATCTGCCTCTTCGCATCCTTCGCTGCGCTTTCAAGCTCCCAGTCGGAGCTTGAGCAGATGGTGATCAAAGGCTCGCCCTTCTTTACCCTCTCTCCCATCTTCTTGTGGATGATCACGCCTGCCTTCTTGTCAGCAGGTGCGCCTGCCATGCGTGCCAGCTCCACCAGCCGCTTGTTGAAGAAAGCTACGACGTATCCGCCTGTGGGGGCTAAGATATCTTCACAGTTCTCTCCGATAACGATCTCTTCGCTCTTGATCTGAGGATTGCCTCCCTGGATCTCGATTATCTCCATGAGCTTTTTGTGGGCCTTTCCGCTGGTGAGTATCTCCTCCGCAGCCTTATAGCCCTCTCCTCTTCCAGCCACACCGCCCATCTCAAGCAAGATACCAGCTAAAGATAGGCTCTTCTCCTTCAGGCTATTCGGTCCGCCTTTGTTCTCGAGAACCGTCAAAGCCTCTCGTACCTCCAGGGCAGGTCCTATAGTCCTGCCCACCGGAGAGCCTCCAAAGGTCATTGCGCACTCAACGCGAATGCCCAGGCGTTCTCCCAGGTCTATGAGGTCCTTGGCTAGCGACCGGCCGTTCTCGGGGGCTGCAAGCTTTGTTCCCGGACCAACCGGCATGTCCACTACCACAGAGTCAGCACCGACAGCTCCTTTCTTGGCCATGATGGAGGCAAGCATCTGGCTGTAGGGATCAATGGACAGAGCATACTCTGCTTTGATCAACTTATCATCTGCAGGAGCGATATTTGTGGCTCCGCCCCAGACGATGACCCCTCCCACCTTCTCAGTCATCTCCTTGATCTCCTCGGCACTGAATTCCACATTGGCCATAACCTCCATCAGGTCGGCTGTCCCGCCAGCGCCGGTGATGGCTCGAGAGCTGGTCTTTGGGATCAGAAGGCCAGAGGCAGCGACTATTGGCACCACAAGAAGGGACACCTTGTTGCCTGGAACTCCGCCAATGCTATGTTTATCCATGATGGGATGAGTGTCGAAGTGGATTCTCTCGCCAGTCTCGATCATCGCCCTTGTAAGCCATTCCGTCTCCTGCGAATCCATGTTATGGATGTATGAGGCTGTGACGTAAGCAGAGAGCTCAATCTCGCTGAGGTTGTTGTCCACGATGTCCTGCACGATGGCACGAATCTGATCCTCAGTGAGCTTTTGCTTGTCCATCATCTTTTTGATGTAGCAGAGGGACGCAGGCTTGGGAGCAGGCAGGATATCGACACTGGTAGGGCTCTTAAGGTCTTTTAACGCCTCAGTGAAGATTCCTATCTCTCCGGGCTTGACCATTTGCGTGGTAATGTCGAGGATCGCAGTGGTCGCAGCGCCTTTTGTTCTGACCCTGACCCGATCGCCTGGATTCAAGCCTCGCTCCCTGGCATCGGCTGAATTGAGCATGACCTTGTGCTGACCTATCTCGATATCAAAGGCACGAACTTGCAACATCCAAAAAACCTCTTAATGATCTTTTCCACCTTCCAGAAGCGTGAGAGATCTGATCCATTCGCCTCTGGCCTCGCGTGTGGTTCCTACCACAAGGCGCAGGCCTTGTGCTGTCTGTGTGAGAACACCCTGGGCCTCTATCGTCTCGCCCGGCAGCGCCTGGCCTGCGTATGTATGAGAGTAGCAGAATATCTCCACCACTTCATCGTGATCCAGCTGGAAGATGGCCGGGCTGTCGAAAGCGAACGGTGCATCAACCACCTTTGCCTCGATCCTGCACCTGCCAACGGGCTTTCCCATCGAATGCTGTTGGATCTGGCTCCAGTCACGTGTGAAGAGCAGGTCGAAGTAAGTGCCATCGATCATGCCTCTGTTGCCTTTCCGCTTCTCGTGGAGCATGAACTCGTCAAAGCTCGTTTCAGGTTTTCGCTTGGAGTAAATCTTTCTCCACATGGCCTCGTCCAGGTCCTGAACATCTCCTTGCACTTTTGCCTCTTCGATTATTTCCCTGGCCTTCCACCACCATGGCCCGTAAACTACGAAATCTATGTCTGAAGCAGGACTTTGAAGGCCGACGAGCATTGAGCCGGTGATGCCCATCTGCTCCCATGGGACTCCAGCGTCTGCAAGAATGGTGGCGATCTTCATGACTCTTTTATCCTTTGCAGCCACGGCTTTGAGGCCATCGGAAGGCCTGTAAAGCTTGAGCACATCCGATTCTGGGACCACATGAAGGTCTTGAACATATTCTGGCCGCGCTTTCCTCAAGAACTCATAGGCAGGTCCAAAGTCCAATTTCCTGTAGCGCTTGCCACCAGCCTCGCGCTCTCCAGCTTCATTTGGAACATAGCGAAGCAGGGAGCGCAGGCCCTGCAAATGGGTGTAATCCGCCACAGCGAAGATCCAGCCGTCTTTTGTCTCAAAGAAATCTCTTATCCGGGCTCTCAAGATATCGCCCTCAAAACTTTATCCAGGCCCGCACCGGGGCGTATTATCTTTCTGTTGCAGAGATCCAGAAGGGTAGATGGCTGTGCATACCTGCTCTTCCCCCCGTCCACCACAAGGTCGACCATATCGGCTATCTCTCGAGAGACCTCAGCTGCGCTTGTGGGAGGGGGCGAGCCTGTGCGGTTTGCGCTTGTCGAAGTAATTGGACCTGCCTGATCGATTATCTTCAGAGCTGTTTCGTGATCCGGGAACCTGATGCCAACAAGGGAGGACCCGGCTGTGAGGATGTCTGGCACGATGCTCCTCTTGTGGACCAAAACGGAGATGGGCCCCGGAAAGAGCTGCTCGAGCAGGTCCACGTCATCTTCGCTAATTACAGCAACCTTTCCCAGCATCTCCATGCTGGAGACGGCCATGAAAATTGGCATGGACAGGGGCCTTTTTTTGATCTGGAAGACCCTCATGACCGCCTGCTCATCCAGGGCGTTCGCGCCCAAACCATAAACTGTCTCTGTGGGGTAGACGATTACTCCACCACCGATGATTTGGCGAGCTGCACTGGTTATCATTTTCGTTTGATGCTTGCAATATCTCCCAGCGTCAATCCTCTGCTTGCACTACTGGCCTTAACCTTGGCCTCTGTTGCCTGGTCCGTGAGCTTTATGTTGAGCTCTCTCTCAAGCTTCTTGCGGA
>JAAZNX010000183.1 GCA_012798025.1 Methanothrix sp.
GAAGGCATATGATGAAGAGAAGCAGGCATGTAATTGTTTCACAAATACTGGATATATGTCGAGGCGGAGCCAATAAGACCAAAATCGTCTACCAGGCAAACCTCAACTTCCGAACAGTAAATCCATATCTTGAGTTGCTAATAGAAAATGAGCTGCTCACGGTTAGGCGAGAAAATACACTGATATATGAAACGACCGAACGAGGAGCAAGTCTGCTGGACAACTTCAGGCAGATCAATGACCAACTGAGTGAACTAAATATGGTGCAATGACAGCCCTCAATCCACCCCTTCAACATGCTTTTTGCACTCCCCTGCCACCTTCGCAGCATCAGTTTTACCCAACACCTTTGCCACAGCCTCGATCGCCTCCAGGTACCGCACCATCTGGTCCAGCCAGCCTATCAGGTCTCCCTGGTAGGCGTACATCCCGTATCTCTCTTTGAAGTAATCGATGATCTCATCTGGACTTTTTCCATCCTTTCTCAGATCCAAAATTCGCAGCGAGATGAGCTTCTGGGGGCATCCGCAGTAGGGCGCCTCCTTGCAGGTGCAGCGCAAAAAATCCCTGGAAAAATCAAGGCAGTACCTTTGAATCCTGTTCTCCAGCTCTCTTAAGTCTGCGCTTCCAAGCAAGTCCAAAAAGGAACCATGCAGCGCTCTTTGCGAGATCTGCATGCGAAGCTTAGTTGAGATGCGATCTGCAAACGTGAGATAAAGATCCTCGAAGCTTTCCAGGTCCACTGCCACCTCCATAGGCGGCATGCCACGGCCAAGCTGCTTGGATATCTTCACAACCTGCTCCGAGCTGAGGAAATGAGCTGCCGCTGCCGCTCCAAGGCGTGTGGGTTTGATGCCCAAAACGAGTCCCGCGTGCTCCAGAGACTTCAAAGAGCTATCCAGATCATCCAGCCCCAACGTAAGTGCATGCAACTTCTCCAGTTCCAGCCGCGAGCGGGCGACGACGGCATTGGCCAGGACCTCCTCATGTTGCTGTGTCTCGTCGAACTCCGGTGCCACGTCCTCCATCTGGCCATGCAGGAGCGCTAGAGCTATCTCATCCTCCGACTCGCCCCGCCCCGAAGAAAAGCGTCGGCCTGGCTCGGCTAGGATGTACACCTGCCCCTTGTCATGGTAGCCTGGCCTTCCGGCGCGGCCCAGCATCTGATTGAACTCGTGAACATTCAGCCACTCGATGCCCATGGCCAGGGACTCGAAGATCACCTGCGAGGCCGGGAAATCCACACCTGCCGCAAGAGCCGCAGTAGTTACGACTGTGTGGATCTTGCCCTCTGCGAAGAGCTCCTCGATCCTCTTTCTCTCAGGATACTGCAAACCCGCATGATAAGCTACAGCACCTGGAATGGAGTCGGCCAAGTTGTAGCAGTTCTTGCGGGAGTTGGTGAAGATTATTGTCTGACCGTGATAGCCCGTGCTAGATGTCAGGCTTTGGGCCTCTTTGGAAAGCTGCCGCAATAGCTTGCGCTTCTCAGCTCCCGAAGAGAAGATTAGGTGCCGCTCGATGGGCACGGGCCTGACCTCGTACTCGATCAGCGTCGCTCCGAGACGTTTGGCAAGATATGACGGATTTCCAACTGTGGCTGAAAGGAATATGAACTGCGCATGAGGAGCTACCATTTTCAGGCGCGCTATCAATCCCGCCAGTCGGTGCCCGCGCTCCGCGTCCTCCAGCATGTGTACTTCATCTATCACCACTGTTCCGACCTTGCCAAGGGATCTCCCTGTCCTGATCACCTGGTCGATACCCTCGTAGGTCCCAGCTATGATATCGGCATTCAGGCTCTGTGAGATCTTGTGCCCTTTGCCCAGGCGAATGCGGCTTTGGCCCACACGGATTGAGGTCTGAAAGCCCAGTTCTCGATACACTGAGAGCTGGTCGAACTTCTGATTGGCTAGAGCTACGAGCGGGACCAGAAACAGCAGCTTTCCCTTGCCCTCCAGAAGTCTCTTTATCCCCGCCATCTCACCGATGAGGCTCTTTCCTGTTGCCGTAGCAGACACTATTAGCTGGTTTCGGCCTTCCA
>JAAZNX010000085.1 GCA_012798025.1 Methanothrix sp.
AATAAGCATGACAGGAATATTGGATCAAGATGCAGACATTAAACTATAGAATCCGGCTGCTAAAGGAAGACGAAGGCGGATATACAGTGATAGTTCCTGCACTGCCTGGATGCGTCACATTTGGTGAGACAATCGATGAAGCCATATCAATGGCAAAAGAGGCCATAGAGGGCTATATCGAGACCCTCAATGAATTGGGAAAGGAAGTGCCAAAGGACAACGATATTTTGGAATACACCGTCTCTGTTGAAGCCCATGCATAAGCTACCAGCAATATCTCCTCAGAAGCTCGCCAGGGCATTGGAACGGGCGGGATTTGAGTTGAAACGGATCAAAGGAAGCCATTATTATCACTACAACCCAAGAACGGAAAAGATTGCCGTAGTTCCGTTCCACAAAAAGGACCTTCGCAAAGGCACCTTGCACGCAATCTTGAGAGATGCCGACATCAGCATGGAAGAGCTGGCAGGCCTGCTATAGCTCGGGAGAAAAGAAGGCTGTTATCTCCATCAAGCCCTCGATGGTCTCTTCATCTGTCATATCAGCATCAGAACAGCCTCATCCTGATTTGATGGTGTTTCCAGTTGAATTGTAAAACCCTTTAGCACAACTCCATCGCTTCCTTCAGCTGGTCTCTCAGTATGGAATCTCACTGTGGTTAAGTCCTTTACACTCTTTTCTTTTATCGGTATAAATAGAGAAAATTTTGCTAGCCATCTGCTAAGCTTCTCATTTGATGCCATTTAACATCACCGTTAATATATATTCGCAAAATATTTCATGAATCTTTCTCTCAATAGACCCTGATCCTGCAGGAATAAATTTCGTCGGCATTCAAGTATTTGAAGATCTCATCGAGGTTGCGTCGCTCGATAGATGAGATCTTCAAGAGCATAGTTTACGCTCTCCGCCCCGAAGTCGGGCTCTTTTCCAAAAGGCTGCTGAATATACCATGGCCTTGCCATCTCTCCATCGACCTCAACCACTGCCAGAATAAAATCCTCGGGCTTGTTCAGCCCTGTCAGTATCTCGTTCCTGGTAATAGTAACCTTATCCGATCCTGCCGCCCTGCCCTTGACCTCGATGAACCGCAACCTTCCTGAAAGAGGCACCTTTGATTCGATATCATAGCCCCGGTTCTCTGCGCTCACGTCCACCGGCTCATATCCCAAAGCCCTCTCTGCCTCCATTACCGCTCTCATGGCCATCTGCTCTACCCTGGCCCTTGCCAGCGGATCACTGGACATGGCTAGGCCGCCCTTCATCCTCTCGACAAATCCACGGGGAACCACCAGAGCACCTCCAATTACAACAGGCGGCAGTGGCGATAATCTTCTCTCCTGCTCCAGCTCAGCCATCCGCTTTTCAAGACGCGCTTCAAGATCATCAGCTCTCTGCCGAGCTTTGGCGGAGTTGATTTTGGCATTTGTTTTACCAGCAAGCTCCTGCTCCTTCAGCTCGTTGGCCCTGTGATCCCAATAGTTGATCTCCTTGGTGAGCCTATCCCTTACAGCATCCATGGTCTTGGCAATCAGCTCCTCTCTTCTTTGTTTTACCTCGCCAAGATGCTGAGGCACCAGTTCTTCGACGGCATAAGAGATGGCATTATCCTCAAGATCCTGCTTTAACCATGCCTCCTTAAGCAGAGGCTCAATAGCCTCCCGCTCTTCAACAGTTGCCGGTCGGTAATCAAGATAGGGCGCATAACCGACATTATGGGCTCTGCCGTCGCAGTCTATCTCCACAAACTGCATGCGCTTGGAGACAACTCGATATTCGCCCGATGCATCCACTCTGGCATCCCGAATGGAATGCTCCAGATATACCAGTGCCCTGGCATCCTCGCCTGGATCATCGGGATCTATGAGGATCGAGCCTCTCTTCAGCAGATCCCTGTACCTCTCAAGGACGATATCGATCGTTGCGTCCAGGAGAGGATGCCCTGGGCAGACGAAGGCCGCCAGAGGCTTGCCTGGCACGCTGATCAGCTCCTTTTCAAAGCATATCCTCTCATATCTGGTGAGGACCGCCTCGCCAGTGCCTATCAGACGATCTCTGTTTCTTATCACTGCAGGAACATGGCTTATCTCGTACCGCCTCGCCTCTCTCTCCTTTATGCTCCCGCCCAGGAGCCTGAACGCCGCCAGGAAGAACGATGCAATGAAATGGGGCTGCAGCCTCCTGGCTCCTGCCCTCTCCATATCTTCCCTGATATGCATCACCTGGGTCACGTCCATGCTGTCGTGCACCAGGGCCCTCTCTTCTATCAAAGCGATGAGCTGCTGCCTATCCAGGGCTTTATCTATCACTTGGTTAAACCAGACCCTCGCTTCAGGGCTATCGCCTTTCCGTATAGCATTTATAAGAAGCTCTCGCAGTGACTTATTATCGAATGTCACCTTCCCTAGAATATCGAAAACCTTTCCTCCAAGTGCTTTGCTCTCCTCCTCCAGTTTACGAAGCAATAGATTGTAAACTTCGCCCTCACGAGTCTCAGCTGCAACAAGATTCCAGAGATGACAGGTCTCCGTCTGTCCTATCCTATGAATCCGCCCAAACCTTTGCTCAAGCCTGTTGGGATTCCAGGGCAGATCGTAGTTTATCATGAGATGGGCTCTTTGAAGGTTAATACCCTCTCCAGCAGCGTCTGTGGCCACAAGAATCAAGATATCCTTGTCCTGGGTGAAAGCCTCCTTGGCCTTCTTCCTCTCCTCTCGGCCCATTCCTCCATAAATAGTGGTCACAACTTCAGGATGTCCAAGCTGAGTTCTGATTCGTTCTGCCAGATAATTCAGAGTATCTCGAAATTCTGTGAAAATAACC
>JAAZNX010000229.1 GCA_012798025.1 Methanothrix sp.
CCCCCGAGGAATTATATGAACAATTCTGTTAGACTATTGGTTGCTCTGATGGTAATTTGGGCAATGATTGTAGTGCTCTTTAATTTTTTAGGCCAGGCTTTCGCTGTGCCATATTATGATAATTCATCTATCGCATCGAAATCCGACTTTTTGGGCCCAAATCAGAATGGCCTGGTGCTGGCAGATCTGCCGCCAGGATATCGCGAGCGAGATCATGCGCTCAATAAGAGCGATCCTAGCAGGCCTCTTGTCGATCTCGTCTACATGGGACAGGGCTTCGCAATTAAAGGGAATGAGTCGCATGCACTTTTTGTAAGTGTCCAAAAGGTCAGAGATGTGGAACCCATGATCATAAGGAACCTCATGAATACCAACAAGAGCATCGAAGAGCTGAAAGAGGCAATCAGCGAGCAGAAGGCTAATGTAACATATGCTGGTGACATAAAAATAAGTGAGCATTTATATAAACTTGAAAACATAAATATAAACCAATCGGAGACAGGAATCTGCATTGATGCAGATCTGATAGACTCACCTCACGCCAACGAAAACCGCATATCAATAGTGGGATGTATTGTGCTAATTGCATTGTATGAGGGGATCTCAGAAACCTGCAAGGGAGAGCTGACCATAAATGCAAACGGCTTTTCCGGTGTCTATAAGATTCTGCTCAGCAAGCCAGAACATAATAATCCTGCATAATTTCGTAATCCTGCATAATTTCGGGTCGTGTAGGTGACTTACTGAAAATCGCCAACATTGGACCTTGAGCTGATTTTTGCAGGATTTGACCTGACGATGTCGAATCTTGCGATTTATTTCAGTAGTCCACACTCATGACCCAATTTCGAGGCAATTGCGCATCAACTAATCGATTAAATAAGGTTGAAAACACAAATAGAACTATCTTTAGGCTTTACAATCCAAACAGAACTGTTTTAATGTATTTTGCAGATCGTTCATGCCCACAAAATTTCTCGTTCGTTCGGTTCAGTTTTTATATATCGTTCCATTCACGGTACGCCCTATCTGGTTTTGCCCAGAGACACTAGGTTTTAGGGGTCAGACCATGAAAGCTATCCAAGAATACATGAAGCATAAGCCGTGTTTGAGGGGCCAGATTCTCGATCGCGGAGAACTGAAGCGTGTTGCTCAAGCCTGCGGGCTGAGCCCCCAGGAAGCCAGATCAGAATTGAAAAGGCTGGGATTCACCCTGACAAAGAACCATCACGGATTGAGGATCTGGAAAAAACAACAAGAAGAAGATGCAGTAATCTCAATGTCGGAATCCTGAGGTTGGGAAGAGATGTCGATTACCGAAATTGACTCAAATGGCAAAGTTCTGCTTCCACTGGGATTAAGATACGAGCTGGATCTAAACGAAGGAGATATGTTAGCGGTAGATCAGCTTGGAGATGGGACCATAATTCTCAAAAAGCCTGCAAAGAAAATCCGCACCAAAAGAGGTGAGCGTACATTACAAATGTGATTGAATTGAGGGACATCCAGAAGGCCTACTGTATTGGTGAGACTGAATATCCCGTTCTGAAGGGCATAAACCTTGAGATAGAAGCGGGCGAGTTTATAGCACTCATGGGCCCGTCGGGAAGCGGCAAGTCCACGCTCATGAACATAGTGGGCTGCCTGGACCGACCTACTAGCGGCCAGTTCCTGCTGCTGGACCAGGACATAAGCCAAACTACAGACGACGAACTGGCTCGCATAAGGCGCGAGGAGCTGGGGTTCATATTTCAGACATTCAATCTCATCGGCCGCATATCGGTCCAAAAGAACGTAGAGGTGCCCATGATGCTATCGGATGTTCCGCACGAGGTGCGCAATGCTCGCGCCCTAAAGCTCCTTGAAGCAGTAAATGTTGCACACCGCATAAATTTCAGTCCCCTGAACATCTCGGGAGGAGAGCGTCAGAGAGTGGCAATCGCAAGAGCTCTGGCCAACGATCCCAAGATAATAATCGCTGATGAGCCCACAGGCAACCTGGATCTGAAGAACAGCAATGAGGTCATGAATATTTTGACCAACCTGAATAAAGATGGCCGGACCATCATCATGGTCACCCACAATCCTGAGATAACTGAGAACTGCAGTCGCGTCATAAGGCTCAGAGATGGACGAATTTTGGAGAACGCATAAATGATCAAATATTTGCAAATTTTCTTATTGCTCCTGCTGATGACGAGCTCGGCAGTCGCTTACGAGTATCACATGCCCGTGAATATCCAATGTACGACCACGCCTGCCGTGCTAATGCCTGGCGATGAGGCCTTACTGGCCATCGAGATGCAAAACGGAGCTGCATCCTATGGCGTTGGCAAGGATTCCGGCTCGGGAAGCACAGCTCAAAGCTCAATACTGTCCACACCCATCAATAAGACGGTACTAAAAGGCACACCATACTTGAAAGTGCTCACAGAAGATTATAAAAACCTGGGTATGATCGGCCCCAATGACAAGATCACGGCGTACTATAAGATCAAGGCCTCTGAGAACATCACCAGCGGAACCTATCTTTTGAACTTCCAGGTACAGGGCGGCTATGACATGATCACCATCAACCGCGAGATTCCCATCAAGGTTGATTCAGCAACTGTGAACATGGCCCGTGCTGAATCATCGACCTCCAAGCAGAGCTTCAACCTCAACGTGGCCAATCCACGTGAGAATACGCTCAACGCTGTGACAATCATCCCTTCGGCAAAGGGAATCAAATTCTCGCCGGACGAATACTATATCGGAACCATGGATCCAGACGAGGTCTTCACCATCAGCTTCAGTCTGGAGGCTGCAGACCGCTCAAAGCAGCTCAAAGGAGACAATAACATCAGCTTCACTGCTAAGTTCAAGAATGGAGATACCTGGCACCAGTC
>JAAZNX010000105.1 GCA_012798025.1 Methanothrix sp.
AAAATTCCGTTATCTAGTTAAGCAAGCAGCGATCATAACCTAAGTTAGGAAAGAGCATGCATGAGCACAAGGTAACTGTGGGCTTGATTCAGACCTCTGTTTCAGAGGACCTCAATCAAAACCTTGAAAAGACTGTTTCAAAAGTTGAGTGGGCCATTGCCAGGGGGGCCAAGATCATCTGCCTTCAGGAACTTTATAGAATGCGCTACTTCCCGCAGTGGGAGATGAAGGACGTGTTCGGCCTTGCAGAGACAATTCCAGGGGAGTCGACGGCAGTCTTCTCAGATATAGCAAAAAAAAATGAGGTGGTGATAATAGTGCCTGTCTTCGAGAAGGACGAGACAGGTTACTATAATTCCGTTGCAGTCATAGATGCAGACGGAAGCCTGCAAAAGACCTACCGTAAGGTCCACATCCCCCACGATCCCATGTTTTATGAGAAGAACTATTTCACAGCAGGCGAGGAGTTCCAGGTTTACGAGACCCGATATGGTAGGTTCGCAGTGCTCATCTGCTACGACCAGTGGTTCCCTGAAGCTGCCCGTGTTGTCGCTTTGCGAGGAGCCCAAATAATATTCTATCCCACGGCCATCGGCTGGATTGTAGGCGAGGAGAATCCGGACGAGGGCGACTGGCATGATGCTTGGGAGACTGTCCAGCGCAGCCACGCAATCACAAACAGTGTGTGCGTTGCGACTGTTAACCGCGTTGGCCTGGAGGATGGCCAAAATTTTTGGGGAAGCTCTTTTGTATGCGACTCCTTCGGCAATGTTCTGGCCAAAGCAAGCGATAAGGAGGAAGAGGTTCTCGTGGCAGAGCTCGACCTGGCCCAGAACGAAGCCGTGCGAGAGGGCTGGGGCTTCTTTTGCAACCGGCGGCCAGACACCTATTGGCCCCTGATCGAGATGGTGCAGGAAAAGGGGACGAGAGGACCGGGCTCAGGCAAAAAGGCAACAGGAAAGAGCCTATGCCTCGAGGACACACCGCGCCAACTGGGCTATCACATGCCTGCTGAATGGGAGAGGCACGATGCCATTTGGCTCTCTTGGCCTTATGACCTGGACAGCTTCCCGCAGATCGAGAAGGTAGAGATGGCTTACGTTGACATAATCAAAGCCATCCACAGGAGCGAAATGGTAAACCTCCTGGTGAAGGACGAGCTGATGCTAGGACAGGTAGTTGAGATGCTGAGAGATGCAGCGATAGACCTTGACAAAGTCAAGTTTCACTTGATGAGCTATGCCGATGTCTGGTTCAGGGACTATGGGCCCACCTTCGTGCTCAACCGGGAAAAGGAAAGGGGGAAGGGCAGGCTGGCCATGGTCACCTGGATATTCAATGCCTGGGGCGAGAAGTATCCGGAACTGATGGCAGACGCCAGGATCTCCTGCCTCATGAACGACGATCTGTTGCTGGATTGCTTCATGCCAGGCATAGTGCTCGAAGGCGGTTCAATCGATGTGAACGGCTGCGGAACGGTGCTGACCACTGAGCAGTGCCTCTTGAACAAGAACAGAAATCCCTCTTTGAACAAAGAAGAGATAGAGGCTTATCTGAGAGAGTATCTGGGCGTCAGCAAGGTTATCTGGCTAAAGAAGGGAATCGCTGGCGATGACACAGACGGCCACGTGGACGATGTCGCTAGGTTCGTAAATCCCAACACAGTGCTATGTGCATACGAGGACGATCCAGAAGACGAGAACTACCAGGTCCTGAAGGAGAACTACGAGCTTCTCTGCCAGGAGACGGATCAGGACGGAAATCCCCTGAAGGTCATCAAGCTGCCAATGCCCGGGTTCGTGGGCAAGGGGCGTCGACTGCCAGCGAGCTATGCCAACTTCTATATCGGAAACGATGTGGTCATGGTGCCCATGTTCGGCCACAAGAACGACAAAGTAGCGCAAAAGATCATTCAGGAGGCTTTCTCGGATAGGAAGGTCGTGGGGATCGGCTGCAAGGAGATGGTACATGGCCTTGGGACAGTGCACTGCATCAGCCTGCAGCAGCCTGCGCAGTGATGATTGCAAATTTTCGTTTTTTTCAAGGCATGCCGGCGCAACTTAAAGAGGTTCCAAGAGCCGCAAACATTATTTGCGTTGCAGCCCTAACACTTCTTAATTTATGTCTTGTCAGAGTGGTGAAGGCTTGAAGCTGGTGGTATTCTATAATGGCGAGTTCGGTCAGCGTGTTGTAGGCAATCTCATCAACTACTCTGGTTTTTGTATATCATGCGGTGAGGCCTGCACCCAGTGCCGCAATGTCCGTCCTGGTTTTGCCGAGAACATTGTAGCCCTGGTGGAGATGCCGGATCCAGATTCTTTGGGCGATTTCATCGATGATGTAGAGCCCATGCTGCCAAAAGACATTCCTCAGGCGGACATTGCCATGGTCATCAATGTCCACCCTGACATCCTCTTTGGCATGCTTGCCAAACTAAAAGAGGCGGGCGTGAAGGGCATCATTGGCTGCTCGGAAAAACCCAAAGAACTGCCACTTGGACAGCGAAGGCAACTCGAAGAGAAGGCAGCAGAGCTTGGGATGGAGGCGGCCTTTGCCAAGCCCTTCTGCGCCATGAGGCCTGATCCAGCCAAGCCAAACATCTCTGCGTTCCTTGAAGCAGCAGGCATCGGGGAGCCTCTCATCGATGTGGTCGTACAAAAGAGCCGAGAGGGCAAAGACCACATTGTTGCGGCAAATGTCGTTCGCAGCGCACCATGCGGCTCAACATGGTTTGTGGCCAAGCGCCTACTGGGCCTTGAGCCGGATCAGCCCGACATTCGAGAGCGAATATCCGAGGCGCACCACGCTTACCCCTGCACAGCCTCCATGGAAAGAGACGCAGAGCTCGGAGACACAATTCTTCACAAGGGCGGCTATATCATCCGCGATGCGGTGGAGGATGCCTTCAAGAGAGCAAAGAGGCTTGATTGAAGAGCCCTTTTGCTGGAGAAGTTAGACATATCAAGGAAATGAAAAAAAGTTGTCTTGCTCTTATTTCTCTATTAATTCATACAGTATCTTCATGCCCTTGGTGAACGGCGGCATTCCGGATGTTAATAGAACTACTCTCAGAACATCCACAATCTCATCCTTGGTGATGCCGAACTCCTTCATGGCACTTATCATCTGCTTCTTTGTGGCCCTCTCATCAGAATTAGCTGCATTTATGCCCAGCGCGATCAATTTTTGAGTTTTGTAGTCTACAACCTTCCCTGTATATGCAGCCTCGTTCAGGCCTACTATCGCATTGTAGAGATCAGGATGATCCCTCTTTGTCTTTGCCATCCCTTCGCCGAAGAATACTTCCTCTTTCATTTCTTTCACCTTGCTATAGTTATGCCCTCTTACATTTTATAGCTTTTTACACGATCATATTGCGCAGATCCTCCTGATAATTTATATTAAGTTAAATATTATTTAGATGGGCTAATAAGTTCTTTAAAGCATAAGCATCAACATGAGAGTCATGACCTTTGCTTTCTTCCCTGCCGTGGATCTTCGCGGCGGCAAATGCGTGCAGTTGGTCGGGGGCGTCCCGGGCACTGAGGTCGTGGCCCTTGACGATCCCCTGGCTCAGGCTGAGCGCTGGGCATCAGAAGGCGCTGATCATCTGCATGTAATCGACCTTGACGGGGCGATCCTGGGAAAAAGGGTTAATGCACCAATACTTGGACGGATTGTGAAGAGGCTTGAGCTTTACATTCAGGTAGGCGGAGGCATTCGTACGGAAGAAGATGTTGGCACCATCCTTGATCTGGGCGTCGACAGGGTGATCATGGGAACTGCCGCCCTGAAAGATCCTGACATGGTATCCAGGCTTGCCGACCGTCATGGCTCGGATAAAATCATGGTCGCTCTAGATGTAAAGAAGGGCGACGTGACCACTCAGGGTTGGCAAAAGACCCTTGGCAGGAAAGCCGTGGAACTGGGCAGGCTCTTCGAGGAGAAGGGTGCGGGCTCCATACTCTTCACCAACATCGATGTAGAGGGCCAGCAAAAGGGCATCGACATCCAGCCCACGCGCGCACTCGTGCAGGCGGTGAAGATCCCAGTTGTCGCGGCCGGTGGAGTCACGTCCATTGAGGACGTTCTGGAGCTGCGGGATGCAGGTGCTGAAGGTGCAGTGGCAGGCACCGCAATTTATACTGGAAAGCTCAGCGTGCGCCGGACCCTCGAGGCCCTCAGGAGACAAAGGACATGAGAAAAGGAGAAGCTAAAGCGGAATACAGAGGCTGCAAGGCCAGCGCCTGTCTGAATCTGGATGGTCAGGGCCTTGCCAATGTGCGCTCAGGATCGGGATTTCTGGATCACATGCTGACCGCCATGACGAGGACCGGCTTGCTGGACCTAGAAGCCAGAGCTGATGCTGGATTTTACAGGATCGAAGCCCTGGGATCAGTTATAGGCCAAGCGCTGGATCGAAGCCTTGCGGACCGCAGCGGAATCCGGAGATATGGCTCTTCATCGGTTCCGATGGACGAGGCTCTTGCAAATGTGGCTTTAGACTTCAGCGGACGGCCCTATTTGGTGTTCAATGGTGAGCTTGCGAGCGAGAGGATAGGTGACTTAGAGGTTCAGCTTCTGAGGCCGTTCCTGGAGGCATTCTGCATGGGAGCAAGGCTGACGCTGAACGTTCGGTTTTCAGGCGAAAACGACCACCACAAAGTAGAGAGCACATTCAAGGCCCTCGGCTTCGCGATTCGCCAGGCTGCAACAAAAGAAGGCCTTGGAGTCCCGAGCACCAAGGGCGTGATTTAAATTGCAAGAGCGTAGAGTACTGAGCGGAAAAGCCGTAGTTCACGTAAAGATATATCTAAGTTCAAGGACTGAAGCGGAGGAGGCCCTCTCGTGGGCCCCTCGCTGATATCAGTCTTCATTTCAGGCCTTTACAATATTGTTTGGGGCGTTTCCAGTCACACTGCCTCCGTTATTTATCACCTTTCCCCCATCGATACTGTAAATTCCACCGCCGCTCTTTGTTGCTGTGTTGCCGCTGACACTTGTACCGCTATTGAGGGTCGTGATGCCATTGTCATTAAAAATGCCGGCACCCCATGTTGCTGTATTGCCGATGATGCTGGCTCCAGTCAGGGTCAGTTTACTGGCATCATTGTAGATACCTCCGCCATTAACCGCCTTGTTGTTCGATATCGAGACACCTGGCCCCAAGACGGCACTGCCCTGGTAGAGATAAAGTCCGCCGGCAGCAGAGTCAATTGCTGTGGCAAAATTGCCAGTTATGGTACCTCCTGTCATGGTCAACAAGGAACCAGAATCGATAAACACACCGCCACCGTCTTGAGCTGCCACATTATTGGATATAGTACCTCCTGTGATTAGTATTTTGTCATTCATGTCCACGAAAATTCCAGCGCCTTGCTGGGAAGCCGTGTTCCCGGTAATTAGTCCACCATTGATGACCACAGTGTTTTTATCTGTGTTGACCACTCCACCGCCAGACCCGAAACTAAAAATTCCACCACCTCGTATGGCCGAGTTACCTGAAATGATCCCGTCGTTTATGGTCAAAATACTGCCCTCATCGTTATAAATGCCTCCAGTACAAAATGAGGCTGTATTGCCAGAGATAGTCCCACCGTTCATGGTCACTGTACTATGATCGCTGTAAATACCACCAGCAAACCCTCCAACAAATTGACCGTTGAGGTCATCTGTAGTAATGTGAGTGGCTTTGTTATTGGTGATAGACGCACCTGGATTTATATTTACAGTACCAAAGTAACTGTAAATACCGCCTCCGCCAGCAAACGCATTGTTGTCAGCAACATTATTGTCAATTGAGGTACCTGAATTCAGGTTCAATGTGCCCTCATTGTAAATGCCGCCTCCTTGGAGGGTTGCTAAGTTCCCAGAGATGATACAATCAGTTGTCGTGAGCCTGCCATAGTTCTGGATGCCTCCGCCAGATTGTGCTTTTCCGTTCTGGATCGTCAAACCTATGAGGGTAGTATCTATGTTCGGTTTATTGCTCCCTATCGTTAACACCGAGCCTTTTTGCTGTCCGTCAATGATGGTATTCGACGCACCGTTTAGCCCATTTAGTACAAGCGATTTATCCACTTTGATATTCTCTCTGTAGGTCCCGGCTGCGATGTTTATCCAATCGCCGGATTTCGCCGCGTTCACAGCGCCTTGGATTGTATTAGCAGGACTGACATAGTAGCCCAGGATACCAGATACAGAAGATCCCGATGCCTTCAGATCCAGGTCATAGTCAGTGCCGTAATTCGATGTTCTTGTCTGTGTTTTGGACCCTGCTGTGAGTTTGCTAGTAAATTTTCCGTTGACGTGCTCCTTCTGAGTCACTTGATTAGCAGAAGATTGGCCATTTAAGTTATTAAATGTGGCTTTTCCTCCTGAAATACCAGTTAATTGAGAATTTATTTTGCAATTTAGTCCATCACCGTATATCTTGATCGAGTTTGCAGAACCTGAGACCGCAATCTGGCTTGCAGCAACAGATGATTCTGATGCAACCGCCTTACCATCGTAACCGCTCAACGTAACGTAGTCTCCAGCTAATGATCCCTTAGTTTCCTCCAAACCAACGTCTGCTTTCAGAGCGCCGGAGGATGCAGTCGCAGTACACTTAATGGAATCTGCTTTGGGAACTGTCAGCCATTGTTCTGCAGAGAGCGAAGTTTGAGCAGGCACAGTGCCTTCGCCAGGAAGAACCTGTGAACTATAAGTTAAGCCGTTTGGGGCGTTGACAACTTCTACGGATACACTCGCACTTTTTTTGCCGTCTACAGTCCCGTGAGTCTCCTTAAACAATGGGACTGGACCTATAATACGCATAGCTGGCATAACGTTAGCCCCATCGATGGCCACTTCCCCATTTATAACACTGTCAATACTTGTTTGGATGTTTTGCGATACAACTCCGGTGCTGCTCCCAACGCGACCTTCTGCTGAGAATCGCAGCCCATTGACCCCCATAACTAAGGTAAATGTCATTAAGACCGCCAAAACACTTATTCTACGTTTCATACCGATGTCTCCCGCACTTTCATGCTCGATATCTTCTGATGCTTGGGAGGTACCATCTCAATTACAGTATTCCGACATTCGACGACGTTATGTTCTTAACCGTAATTCCTCTATTTGCAGCAAAAGATATCCCAACGGAGAGCGAAACCAATCGGTCTAGAATTGGCCATTTTTGAGTGCATTTTTTCAAAATGTCCATCTGGTTCACACCCTCTGTTTATTGGGTGTCTCTTTAAACTATTATTTAAACATTTCGTAAAAATATCGTTACTCGTCGAATTTCAACATCAAGCACCTCAAAGCAAAAAAAGCAATCGTAGCATCTAAATGGGCCCAGCCGTCTCAGCCAGGTCCGCGTGGGGTAACCCTTCTGAACTTCCAGAGCTTATCCAGCCTCGCAGTAGCGTCCACACCTATCTTGGCACTGATCCCGTCGACGCTGCGCGGGTCGAGCGTGCTTCCCCGAACGCCTGCGTGAAGAACGATATCCTCGTCGCCACGCATGCGTGTGGCGAGCGCGAACTCCAGATCCTTGGGATCGTATATATCGATGTCTGTATCAACTACTATCACGTGCTTCAAGGATCTGTGCGCCTGGAATGCAGCCTCGATGGCCCGTCTGGCATCCTCTTCTGTCTCCTTCTCGATCTGGACAACTCCATGAAAGTAATTGCATCCGCCATCGGTTAGGATGACGTCCTTCACTTTCGCGACCTTGGACACAGCTTTGTAAATCAGCGGCTCGTATGGCACGCCCATGAGCATCTTGTGCTCGCCGCCTGCGGGCAACAGCGCATGATAGATGGGGTCCTTGCAGGTCATCATCTTAGTAAGGCGAATGACTGGCTCCTCGCGGATGAGATCGCAGGTGCCAGTGATGTCCACAAAGGGTCCTTCTTTTGCACGCTCACTGGTGATGTAGCCCTCCAGCACGATCTCGGCATGGGGCACAGGCACGCCGTTCTCCAGGCGCACAAGCTCCACTGGACTGCCGCGAAGTGCGGCAGCGTACTGAAACTCCATCTCGGGAGGAACACGTGTGGATGCCGCGATCAGCACCACGGGATCGACGCCTATGGCGATGGCCACAGGCAGCTCCTGGCCCTCGGCCAATGCTGCCTGGTAGAACTGGTGGGTGTGCCGGCCGGGAACCAGCCGCACTGCCAGACGATCTTTGCCAAGAACCATCATGCGATGCACACAGGCATTTATGTGCTCTCCTAGCTTGGAGACTACTACAGCAGAGGTGATGTAGGGGCCGCCATCACCATAAAAATAAGTCATAATCGGCAGTTTCGAGAGGTCTGGCTCTGTTACAACCTCCTGGAAATGCGAGCTGGTCACCTCCCGCACCTGGCCTTCGTATCCTATGCCGCTCAGGTGGCGAACCAAGTCCTTTGTAGGTATTCTCAAGGCCCTAGCAAGCAGTTCACGGGTGCAGAGGATGTTCAGGCAGCACTTATGTCCGGATACGTCACCAAAGAATATCGGCCCTGCGCCCCAGGCACGTTCTGTTGCCTCCAAAAACGGATTTACAGGATCATTCACATGCTTCATCAAACCTGCTCGGTCCAGCTCATCCAAGAAACTCCGAAAGCCCATAGTCATCTCCTCAGTCACATTCTTCCGCACAGACTTTGGCTTGCATTCAGTGCCACTCATTCTCAAGCTCCTTTCCAATTCACACCAGCAGCACGGCAATCAAGCCGCTCAGGAAAACCCCATCGAAGGTTCCAGCTCCTCCGATGCTGGCCACAGGTGCTCCCAAATCTCGAATCTTGTTGAGGTTGAGTATGTCCGCCCCGATCAGAGTTCCAAGGGTCCCTGCTGTGTAGGCGATGAGGAAGATGTACTGCGAAGGAGCGCCCAAGATATAGACCATCAAGATCGCAGCAAGCGCTGCGACAAGGGGCGGTAAAACTGCAGGAGTGACGATGCCAAGGCCCTTGACAGGCTTTGCGACACGATTGATCACGATTGCAACCAGAACGATCCCGGCAAGAGCATAAAGCAGGGATGCAGGAAATCTGAAGAGAAGCCCGACAGATATCATGATTGGAATGACAGCTCCACCAAAGTTCACCGCCAGAAGGGTATTGCAGTTCACATTTTCCACTACAGGAATTCTGTAGGCGATGCCGAAAGCTCGAACATATCGCTCTGTGACCATGGGCGTGCTGCATTGCATGTTGGTCACTGGAATGTTTATGCCGCTGCCCAATAACGACGCAAGGAGGACAAATAGCGCCTGTTCCCAGGTGAAGCCAATCTTGGTGAACGCTGTCCTTGCCAGGTCCAAGAAGAGAACTCCCACCACTGCGAAGAGCAAAAATGCCAGCAAAAGCATGAACATGATGCCTGCCGGACTGTAGAACATCCGATTTTCCATGGGGCTCTATTGACTACTTCGGGTATAAATTTTTTCGACCGGATGCAAAGGCGGATCAATCCAACGATCTTTTACCGCTCAAAAGAGATTTTTCCAGGCCTGATACAGGTAAAAAGGCATTTTTTGGCCGAAATGCGCGACGATATAATGTGTGACATATCGACTCCCGCCGATCGCCATCAGCTCGTAGAAGAGCGAAGGTAGCGGCGTGATGGCTGGCAGTTCCAGGTGCCTCTTCGGAGATCTTGTGTGACTGCGTGCTCACCTGCCAGAAGCCTACCTGAAAGTCAAACTTTCATATCGCCCCTGATACATAGCCTTATGCCCAGGCCCGTGTCTGGACGATGCCACTAGGAAGGCAGCAGCACCCCAAAGCCGTTCTGCTCCAGCATAGGTGCTGATTGGCGCAGGAAAGAATATGCCTCCTCTGTTTCCATATCCAGGCTTACAGGCCGGGCTCTATCCAGGCTCTTCTCCAAGTTGGGGAAAGACTCTTGATGCTCAGCCCAGGTCTGCGAGAAGCTGCTCCTGAGGGTTCTTCAGGCTTTTCCGGACAAGAGAATCCACAGCCATGTCCAGGAAGCTTTTAACCAGGCTGATTGGAGAGACCTTGGTGGCCCGCAGGGATCTTGAGGCCAGGCAGCTGGGAGGCATGGATGAAATGAAGATGCTCACTCGTTCTTGGTCGGCTTCGTCCAAAAACGGGTTCCAGAGTGATCTTCCTTCCCTGATCGCAAGGGATAAAATGCTCTCTGGCCACCAGCTCCAGGGAGAAGAGGGCAAGTTTTGACCAGAACAGCATGGAATCGGCAAGAATTGAGTCCTCCGGTAGCTAGTGGGGCATGTCCAGAAGTAGATCCAATGCCAGGGCAGAATTCAATCAGCTCAAGCAGCATAATCTTCTTCTACATTTGTGCACAAACGCTATTTCATGGATTATCTTTCTAGCGGCTTTTCTAAGGTTGATAACTCCCAGCGTCCAGATGTCTTTATCTCGTGTTTGGAGACTCTATGTTCCCTCCCTTATTTCCAGGGCTATAAGAAGAAAAGCTTTCAAAGCCTTAATGTCAAGGATTCAAAAATTCTGGAAATTGGATGCGGCTTAGGCTTAGATGCAATGACCGTAGCCCAGATGATCGGAGAAGAAGGGTATGTGGTAGCAATAGACTCCAGCAGAAAAATGATAAATAATGCATCTAAGAATTCCATTGAGATAGACTCGATTCATTATTGTATTGCAGATGGTTGCCAACTTCCTTTCAGGGATGGCTCCTTTGATGGAGCAAGAGCAGACCGAGTATTGCAGCATATCGACGATCCTAGAAAGGCTTTTTCAGAGATGGTTCGAGTAGTTAGGGATACGGGCAGGTTGGTCGTATATGAACCCGATTGGGGGACATTCATAGTCAGTCCTGGTCAAAGAAAAGTCTGCCGCATCATGACACAACTTTTTGGAGATACCTTCCCAAGTGGCTGGATTGGTCGTCAGCTTCCGGGCTTCTTCTGTGAGGAGGGTCTTATGAATATAAAAATCGAGCCGCAAACCTTTATGACGGATGACTTACCGCTTGCCGTCAAAGTCTTTGATCTGATAAATAATGCTCATAGAGCACATGAAATGGGTTACGTCTCAGAGGAGCAGGCTAAGAGATGGCTTGAAGATTTAATGGAGGCGCACAATCAAGGTCGCTTTTTTTGCTCTTACACGGGCTTCCTTGTATCAGGAGAGAAGCCTTAGAACTATTCGATCTGATCGTAGTGGATCCCATCACACATCGGTGTCGATGGCGGTCTAGAAATGCCCAATTATGGCAGGATAAAAGTGCTCAGGCCTATAAGTACTTACCTCTTATCCATTTGAATCTCAAAACAACCACCTTCAGCGATTCTGTCCTAAACTCCGTCCTTCTTAATAACCAGATTAGATTCAGCCGGAGTTGCAATCTTGAATCTTTCAAAGAGAGTCCTCTGCTTCTTTGAGATCTCCGTTAGCCTCCATTTTCCGCCCACTTTGACTGCCCGGATCTTTGCC
>JAAZNX010000219.1 GCA_012798025.1 Methanothrix sp.
GGTTTTGGTATTGCGAAGCCAGAAATGATTATACAAACTACTCTTATAATTTTATTTGTGAGCTCCTCGACGACCTTGGCAGATGTCTTTCCAACTGAGCCTTTCAACGGACTGCAGATAAGCTATTCCGTTTCTGGAGCAGGCCTGGCAGCTCCCAAAGACTCAGAAGGATTCACCCTCTACCGGGAGCTGGAAGGAAAGCTCACCGGAAGTGAGCTGACAGTCTCAGGCATAGCCAAGGCAAGTGGAGGCTGGGGTGCAACGATAGATGTGAGCGTCAGCGTGGATGGTCAGGAGCCGAAGAGCTTCCATCAGGAAAAATTCCCGAAGAATGGTCTGGCTAATGATGTTATGAATCAACCATTCTCTGTCACCGTTCCAGTGCCTGCCGAGGCGCAGGAGGCCAGCTTCACCATCTCTCTGGAGGGAAGCTACAACGCTGGCTCGCGAGGCGTAGTGGTGGAAGGAAGCCTGAACCGGTCCTATTCTCTGCCCGTGATTGAGACTAAGGACGAGACAGAGCAGACAGGCAAGGAGCAAGAATGCCAGGATGGCTCGACCTGTCCTAAGAAGAGCCTCTGCGCTGAGGCTATCTTGAGATATTTCCCACTTTCTCCCGAGAAGGGAGCAGAGTACGGAAGCTTGCGCTGGGATTATGAGGGTCTGAAGCAAGAATGGGAGAGGGCTATCGATGACTATAACGAGAACCATGATATTAAAGCCCATTCATCAGACAATGCTCTGGGGATTCTGCCTGCTATCTCCTGGCTGTGGGCAGAGGGCGGAACCAGCGACATTGTGAGCAAGAGATTCGTCTTCACCTCTGATGAGGACAGAAGCAAATTCAGCTCAAGGACGCCTCAGGATGGTGAAGCAACTCAGGGAACTGAGTATGCCCTTTATTACTCGATCGTGAATAAGTTCAAAGATAAGAAAAGCAAGCTCACTCCCGGAGATGTCTTTAAACTGGCTTTGGAGCAAAGGAACGGAGACGCTCGTGAGGCCACCTTGCTGGCTCATAACCTCTTCCGCTCCTTGGCCCGCACGGGTGATCAATCGCTGACCATGGTGCCGGTGAGCTTGAACTTCTTCGATACATATCTTGAGCCGATGGTAGGTCAAGAATCCTTGGGAAAAGGACAAAATGCCGGCAACTGGTATCATCTCTTCGGCACAGCATATTTCGAGATGCAGGGCAGGGGAAACTGGGGCTTTTACACACCTGTGGAGATGGTGGTTGACAGGGGTGTGGGCGATGGCCTGGACAAGATCATGAGCCTGTTACAGTCTGATCCGGAGCTGAAGGAGCCCTCCAGTCGCACTCTGCTATCATTCCTTGGAAATGAGGTGGAGCAGGGAGTCAGGTGGGCAGTGGGATCTCCTTCAGATCCTGAGAAGTACTGCTTCAATGTTTGGGGCGGACAATTGGGGGCCTGGCTCTATCGGGAGAAGCTCCCCAAGAAGGCATCCGAGGAACTGACGCAGGAAGATGAATCTTCAACTCTGACAGTGCCAACCATACTGGGACCGATTCCCATAGTGCCGGATAGCAAACGCATCATGGGCAAGCCGAGCAGGGTAGTGTACTCTGGCTCTCCAGTGAATGTGCTCTGGGAAGGTGAGGGCAAGAAGATGGCTTTGGATCAAGCCCAGGAGAGCCTGGAAGGCAGCTTCCCAGTGGGCTTGATTCCCTTCTATGAGGAGCAAACTGGAAGCTGGGGATTGCTCTGGAAAGAGCTGTCCGATGCTCCCTACAAAGTGAGTTTTGAGGCCGTCAAGGAAGGATGGCACCACTTGGTCATCATAGACAAAAGGCTGAATCAAACTCAAGTTTACTTCGTTTACCTCCTCCCTGGAGAGAGAACCTCTCTGGAGATAGATCCCTTCGGCAAGCCCAAGGATATGACTGGACCTGACGAAGTTGCCATCAAACCTCTGATTTTGGGTCCGGAGGGTACAGAGATGAGCGGCCAGGAAGAAGTGGCAAAGGAGAACCAGCTCATTTTTGATAATACAAACATCGCCTCTGTGGACAACAATCCCACCTGCAACCCGATGTTCACAATCACCGAGCCTCATAGGATTACCCACATCGAGACCTACCACTGGAATTATGGCCAGGGCACGGCAGTGGGCGGGACGATAGGCCTGGAGAAGGATGATGGCACCACTTACGGACCCTGGACGGTGCAGACAGAGCCAGGGATGAATGGAGTGCCCAATGCCTATTGGAAATGCCGTCCGGATACAGTGATTCCAGCGGGGACCTACACAGTTGTCGACTCAGACCCAGCCACATGGTCTCAAAATTATGAATCTGGCGGTTGCGGGTTTAGCAAGGTGGAGGGCTATTCGGCGAGTTCGGACGAGGGCCGCGGGAGCATTGCGACGGATATACCGCCCGGACTGCCGAAAAATAACGATTTGGGTAGGACTACTAGCGGTTCTGGCTGCGACTGGACAGGAACCTGGAGCACCAACTGGGGCGAGATGGTTCTCCAGCAGTCAGGCAGTGAGGTGAGCGGCACCTACACCCATGACCAGGGGAGGATTCAAGGCATTGTTTCTGGCAACAGACTGATCGGCACCTGGTCAGAAGCTCCCTCTTACAGCCCGACTAGCGATGCAGGGGATGTGGAGCTGACGATGTCCCAGGACTGCCGATCCTTCAGCGGCAATTGGAAGTATGGATCGGAAGGCGGATGGTCGGGAGGTTGGACAGGAACACGCCAGTAAAGCCTGGTCCAGTCAAGACAGGTTTCGAAGATCACCAGCCATAAATTTTTTGGTATGTGAAGACCGTTGAAGAAATCCCCAGCATCCACAGCCAGCCATTGTCACTGAATTCATGGTGGCGCATTACATATGCCCATGCTGGCAACGTGGGGTCAGCAAGGGCTTTTAATAGTCTCCAGATGCTTAAGACGAGTCCAGCCAGCTAAGACACATGCCCAAAAATTAATTTATCCTGCAGGCCCAAAGGGACTGCAGGCAAATTTTTTTAACTTGTGCCAAGGATGTGCCCAATGATCCTGCCATAGGCAGGCCGGGCTATGGCCACGCCCAAAATCACTCCCAAGATGATGATGAGAGCGAAGCCTGTGAGAGCTCCAAAGCCCATGTAAAGCAGGGGTAGCATGGCCACAGCAGTTGTCGCAGCGGCTCCGAGAATGATAGAGAA
>JAAZNX010000177.1 GCA_012798025.1 Methanothrix sp.
GAAGTTACAGTTCAAATCCAGGTTCCATGGAAACGTCCTTCAAGAGCCTTTCAGCCGCGTCTACTTGCTCCTCGCTGCCATCGATGGCCAGCCATACGGATCCCTCTGCCCCGCAAACGCCGCCCGCCGCCATCAGGTTGGCCTTTGCACCAGTCAGGATCGAGATCGCTTCGATCTCTGTAAAGACCTGTCCGGGCACCGGAAAGATTCGTGGGCCGCAGTTCCCGGGTGCTTTCAGCCGCCCTGCCAGCTCCATCAGATCGCCTGATACACGCTTCTCCAGGCCTACTGGCAAGATCAGTCGCACACGTCGTCCCAGCACACCCTGCATTGCGGCAAGAACGGTTCCGCCTCTGGGATGGCCGACAAGCACAGCCGCTGCTCGTCGCTCCATGTCCAGTGCATTGGCTCCTTTTAAGATGACGTCTCCCTCTGCCAGATCATCGATCACGTCAAAGATGGTTCTGCCTCGCTTCCAGACTCCACTGTCGATTATCACATCCCCAGAAAAGCCGTTCTCATCCAGCAGCCTCCCCTCTGCAGTCGTCTCCCGCCAGGGAGGCAAAGCGATGCCGCGAAAGAAGCTCTTCCGCGTGAAGCCCTCTGCTTGACCTATGCTCTTCAATATCTCCTCGGCCACGTAACCGTTAGTTGTCCCGGCAATGATTGCTACTGTCCCAGATGAAAGAGACGATCGGATGGCTGGGTGAGCGGCCAGCGCCCGCCCTATGAGGCGCTTTCCCGCAGCAGGCGTCAGTAAGTACAATCTCATTAAAATCCCATGATTCGTTCAATCGAATGGAGAAGATCCTTTCGCTCGCATCACGATGAAGCCAAAGGATGACAGAATCGATGGCAAAAAAAGATGGTCGGAGAGGGAAAATTAAGATGCAGCAGGATGTTTTGGTGACAGTAAGACAGGAGCTCTTGCAAAACATAGATGAGAAGACCAGAGATGGTGCCCAACGCTTCTTCAAGGAGGACGTCAAATTTCACGGGGTGAAGGCTGCCCTGGTCAAGAAGATCGCCGCTAAATACTTTCGGCTGATAGACGACAATGATAAACAGGAAATATTCTCATTGTGCGAAAAACTTCTGGAGACAAACTACAATGAAGAGGCGTTCATAGCCTTTGAATGGTCATACTTGATCCAAAAGAGATACGAACCATCGGACTTTTATGTTTTTGAAAGATGGATCTCGGATTTTGTCGACAACTGGGCGAAATGCGACACGCTCTGCAACCACACCGTCGGCAGCTTCCTTGAGATGTATCCGGAGTTCTTAAATAAGCTAAAAGACTGGGCGCGCTCGGAGAACCGCTGGATGCGGCGGGCTTCGGCTGTGAGTTTGATACTTCCTGCCAGAAAGGGGTCGTTCCTAAAAGAGGTACTGGAGATCTCAGAGATTCTATTACAGGACCGGGACGACCTTGTGCAGAAAGGCTACGGCTGGATGCTTAAAGAGGCGAGCAAGAAACACCAGGAGGAGATCTTCGAGTACATAATGAACAGGAAGGAGAAAATGCCCAGGACAGCCCTGCGCTATGCACTTGAGAAGATGCCGCTGGAGATGAGAAAGAGGGCGATGCAAAGATAAAATGAGGTGCG
The DNA here is from genome assembly GCA_012798025.1 of Methanothrix sp. GTDB lineage: Archaea > Halobacteriota > Methanosarcinia > Methanotrichales > Methanotrichaceae > Methanothrix. Next base: position 1,611 of record JAAZNX010000177.1, read on the forward strand.
GAGAATTTCTATTTTTCAGTGGAGCATGATGGAAGATCAATCAGAGGGATATGGAAGGAATATTGCGAAGCTGATAGACAGCCAGGTGACCGGCAAGGAGTTTGAATTTGACCAAATCCTGTTGACGCCAACAGCGAAAGGTTACCGAGCCCTTGTGAAGCAGGCAGAGAAGTAGATCTCTTTGCGAATCATGAATTACTTGAAGAGCAGATGGTCAGGGGGAACAATGTAGAACCTATCCTCATCTGCCATGGCCGCGGCGGTGTGTTCACGGAGCATATCCGACACCCTCATGAAATCGACGTCGGATTGGTGCTTCTCAATGCAGTGGCCTTCTGTAATTTGAGATGCGCCAATAGATGCGAAACAGGTGGAGAATGCAGGATCGCCAGGAACATGAATGAGCCTCATCTGTCCCGTTGCATTAAACTGCCGCGTGACATCGCAATAATTTGGGATTGCATCAAGAGATACATTGCTACAGGCAAAGCTGTCAGCGCAAGGGAGGCCCTCTGTGCAAGCGATGCGAGAAAAATACACGAGGCCATGTGCGTGAGAGCCGAGATTGGTCATGATTTTTATCCTGCTGCATCTTGCTGATGATCACCGTTCCATTTTTTTCACTGACCTGTCATGCGATGCTGGTTCTGCTGGCAGAAGCTGGACCTCATCGATGTATCGGCCGCAGTGCGGGCAGACAAAATGACCTTTGGTCAAATTAAGCTCGCATTTTTTTTGGGCCAGCACCTCTGAAAAGCCGGATGCAAGAACTCCTGTGGGCAAAGCAAAGAGGCCGATTCCCAATATCACTACTATCGAGCCTATGAACTTTCCCCAGGGCGTTATGGGATAGACATCTCCGTAGCCCACGGTGGCCAAAGTCACTATGCCCCACCACATCGCTGCAGGAATGCTGGAGAAGGCCTCAGGTTGTGCCTCGTGCTCTGCATTGTACATCAGGCTGGAGGAGATCACGAGCAATATCAGGATGGAAAAGAACATCAGCATCAGCTCTTCCTTCTTGAGCCTGATCACGTCCACGAATGTTTGTACGGACTCGGAGTAGCGTGCCAGCTTCAGCACTCGAAAGAGCCTGAAGAGCCTCAGGGCTCGCACGAATCTCAAATCAGTGGAGACGACTGGCAGGTAAAATGGAAGCACCGCCAGGAGGTCGACGATGGACAGGGGCGTTGCCATGAACCGCAGCCTGCCAAAGATGGGATCTTTGAAGCTCGGATTTACAGTGCAGCTCCAGACACGCAAAATATATTCAACCGTGAAAACCGACACTGAAAAGAGCTCTAAGGCGTAAAATAACAATGAGTAGCGAGCGTATAACCAATCAACCGTTTCCAGAACCACGGCTAGAACATTCAACACTATCAGGCCCATTATGAACGGTTCGAAGTACCTGCTGTCCTTGTCTCCTGGCTCAAGAATGCCATAGATGCGGGCCTTTAGGTCTCGAATCATATCTGAGGGCCTATGATTGCGTTTCTGGATATAAAGCATTCTTCTTCCAGCTAACGGCCAAACCCCATTGTCACCTTAATATACATGGACCGGCCACAATTTGTTATGCGTGCAGCCTGCATCCAGCAACGTGTCGAGCCGTGCCGTCTTGGGCACAACCTCGCGCGAGCGTTGGAGATGGCCAGCATGGCCCTGGCAAAAGGCGCGAAGATTCTGGTGTTTCCTGAGCTTTTCTTGACGGGTTTTTGCTACGAGCCTTCTTTGCAGGCAACAGTCAATGATTTCCCGCCTTACCCGACTCTTGATCCCTTCCGGGCCCTGGCGCAGGAGCACGAGTGCCTGATCATAGGTTCCCTGAGGAGCGAAAGCCAGAATCTGGGATTTTGCCTGGATTCCGAGGGCCTGGAGCTGCGCTCTAAGATCCACATCTTCGGTCCGGAAAAGGAGCACTTCAAGGGAGGCGATTTCATCTCACCTGTGTCTACGAGGTGGGGCATGGTAGGCTTGCAGATCTGCTACGATCTTCGCTTTCCAGAGGTCGCGCGCTCGCTCGCGCTGCAAGGTGCGGATTTCCTGGTCACCACAGCTCAGTTTCCAGCGCTACGGAGCCATCAGTGGCGCACACTCTGCCTTGCGCGAGCAATAGAGAATCAGATGCCGCACCTGGCCTGCAACTGGGCCCAAGGTGGTAGCTCTTTGATCATCAATGCCATGGGCGAAGTGCTGGCAGAAGCAGGATCAGACGAGGCTTTGATATACGGAGAGGTGAATTTAGCAGAAAGAGATCATGCTCGCCACGAGATTCCGTGCTTTTTCGACCGGCGACCGGAGATTTACTGAGGCGATTGTATGAACGCCTTGACCCGAAACTTTCTGATCTCGAAGTTCAGAGAGTATTACATCGAATCATCCTTGGATGTCCCACCGGACTTTGAGTCCAGGGAGTGGGGGTTCCTGTTCTTCGATGACTCCGGCATGCGCCGCCACAAATCCTACCTTTGCAGGGGCGAATTAGCAGACTACGTACGCAGCATGGTGCCGAGGCACATCTATCATTCTGCCGCCTACTATCAGAGGCCAGGTGCACCAACCATGAAAGAGAAGCTCTGGCAGGGAGCAGACCTCATCTTTGATCTAGATGCTGATCATCTGCGGGCGGCCCCAAAGTCATACGAAGAGATGCTTGCTCGAGTAAAGAGGGAGACCCAAAAGCTCCTAGACTTCCTTCTGTCAGACTTCGGATTTTCAGAGAGCAAAATCGCTGTTGTATTCTCTGGGGGGCGAGGCTACCACATCCATGTCCGCGACCAGCGGATTCTCACGCTTGGCAGCGATGAGCGCCGAGAGATCGTGGATTATCTGACCGGTCGCGGCTTAAGCATCGATCGATTCATCTACGAAGTAAGAGTTGGCGGCGATTATGGCGTTAAGAGTGCCACCAAGATGACTTTTCCCAAAGAGGGGTCCTCTGGATGGGGTAACAGGATCAACCGTTCCGTGTCATCTTTCGTTACCAAAATAAGGAACCTGGATAGAGAAGAAGCATTGGATCTTCTTTCCCAAACCAAGGGAATAGGCTCAAAGAAGGCATCAGATTTTTACCAAAGCCTTCTTGATGATCGGGTCATAGAAGAAATACAAAAGGGAAACTTGGATTTCCTCAAGTACAGCTCAGCAGTATGGGGAAGCCTCCTTGGCGAATACCTAGAACGAGAAAAAGTCAATGCGGTCATAAGCATAGAAGAAGAGCGCGGCGAGACGGACGAGCCCGTCACGGCTGATGTGCGCAGGCTTATTCGATGCCCTGGCAGCCTGCACGGCGGCACTGGCTTTCGAGTGACACCCTTAGCCCTTTCAGATCTGGAAGGCTTCGACCCTCTAGCAGACGCCGTGGTCTTTGGAGATGATCCCGTGCCTTTAGAGATGCTCAAGCCCTTCAGCACCCAGATGCGTGGTGAGAGCTACCACCTGAACGATGGCCCGGCGGAGGTGCCAATGCATGCAGCGGTCTTCCTCATGGCAAGGGGCGTGGCCGAAGCTCGGGCAAAGTTTTTGAGCAGTGACAAATCTATGTAGTTCGGATCTCGGATAACGAGTTCGCTCTAAAAGGCAGCAGCAGGTTGTAAAAATGGATCTGGCCAATACGCTTCGAGAGGAGCGGAAGACCGCTGAGCTCTTGCACCTGGATAAGGACTTTTACCAGAAGGTTGGAAATTATCTCGCTGGCTTGGAGCAGGAGCTATCGCGCTTAGATGACCCCTTCAGTGTAGAGGCCCAGATTTTGCAAGATACCCTCAAGAGCGAGAAGAACAGCGTGAACAAGCTCATCGACCAGAGGGTGAAGAAGATAGTTCGCAGAGCGCTTCGAAACGCGCGCTCTGCTTTTCGGGAAGACGCCATTGGGGACATGACCCAGGAAGAGGAGGAGATCTACCATCAGATGTTGTCTGCGTTTGCCCGTGGTCGGGAGGCCATCCTTGCTCACGTGACTCACACCGAAAGGCCTTTAACGGGCAAGAAAGATATATCGTGGGACTATGAGGTTGTTAGGTTGCTGGATAGTGTTCCAATGTTTGTGGGAGTAGATGGGAGGAATTATCTCCTCTCCAAGGATGAAGTAGCCGTTCTCCCGGCAGTTCACGCCAGAAATCTGCGCAACAAGAATTTAGCGTCTGAAGTGAGACAAGAGAGATGATAAGAAGTGAAGATGCCAAAAAAACTTAATGCTTACTGCCCGTTTTGCAAAAAACATACCGCTCAAACGGTTGAGCGGGTGAGAAAAGGCAGGGAATCGTCACTGACCCATATCAAAAGGCAGCGGTATTTCCGGGCCAATGGGATTGGAAATCAGGGCAAGTTTTCCAAGGTTCCAGGCGGCGATAAACCCACCAAGAGATTGAACCTCAGATACCGCTGCGCAGTATGCAAGAAGGCCCACAACCGTCCTGGCTTCCGAGCAGGCAAGTTCGATCTGGTGGAGGGATGAGTCTGCCGTCCAAGTTCATCAAGGTGAAGTGCAACGACTGTGAGAACGAGCAAGTGATCTTTGCCCATGCTTCTACGGTCGTAAAATGCCTGGTCTGCGGGCGAACGCTTGCAGAGCCCACGGGCGGCAAGGCTGAGATCAAGACCCAGGTATTAGAAGTGCTAGAGTGATCATCGATGCAGCGTGAGGGCTGGCCAGAGCCCGGATCCCTAGTGGTCTGCACTGTAACACAGGTTGTGGACTTCGGCGCCTTTGTCACTCTGGACGAGTATTCCGGCAAGCAGGGCTTGATCCACATCTCTGAGGTGGCCAGCGGATGGATCAAATACATTCGCGACCACGTAAGAGAAGGACAAAAGATAGTCTGCAAAGTCCTGAATGTCGATACATCTCGCCACCACATAGATCTTTCTCTTAAAGATGTGAATGAGCATCAGCGCAGGGAGAAGATTCAGGAGTGGAAGGCAGACCAGAAGGCATGGAAATGGCTGGAGATGGCCTATAAAGACCGGCCCGATGATGTTAAGCGCGTGGCTGACGCCCTGGTGGCAGCTTACGACAGCCTCTATTTAGCCATGGAAGAGACCGCTCTAAGCGGTGTCGATGCCCTTAAGGATGCAGGCCTGTCCGAGGAAGACGTAAAGATCCTGGAAAATCTCTCCAGAGATAACGTCAAAATACCCTCTGTTGAAATCAGCGGCTATGTGGATATCACATCCCCTGCTCCTGACGGTGTTGAGGTCATCCGCAAAGCCCTCAAGCAAGCGAAGCGCTCGAAAGACAAGGATGCGACGATTACCATCACCTACATAGGCGCACCGCGTTATCGCATTCATGTTACTGCACCTGATTACAAGCACGCTGAGTCTGTTCTCAAGAAGTCCGCTCAGAGTGTAGTCAAGTACATCGAGCAGCATGGCGGAGAAGGCACCTTCCTTAGAGAGGCATGAGATCCAAGATAATGAGGTGTACGGCCTGCTACCGCTACACCCTGAAGGACACCTGCCCTGCCTGTGGCGCTTCTACTATTCCTACCAAGCCAGCCAAGTTCTCTCCGGACGACCCTTATGGAAAGTACAGGAGAGCACTGACCAAGGAGGATAAATGAAGGAGACCCTTGTTCGCCGCATAAAAGATGTGACGCTAAAGGACCCAATTCTCGTGGAAGGGCTGCCCGGCGTTGGCCACGTAGGGAAACTGGTGGCCGATCACATGGTAGAAGAGTTGAAGGCAGAGAAGATCATTGAGATTTACTCACCTCACTTTCCGCCACAGGTCATGGTAAGGGAAGATGGCACCATCAAACAGGTCAGGAACGAGATCTATGCATATCATGGAAAGGGGAACGAGTCAGACCTTCTCATCCTGATCGGGGACTACCAGAGCGCCACCAATGAGGGGCACTACGAGCTCACTGGCATCTTCCTGGATATTGCCCAGAGCTTCAATGTAAAGCGCATCTATGCTTTGGGTGGCTATGGCACTGGACAGTTCGTCGACAAGCCCGCTGTCATGGGAGCTGCCACGAGGATTGAGCTGGTCGAAGAGATGAAGCAGCATGAGGTGATCTTCCAAGAGAATGAACCTGGCGGTGGCATCATCGGAGTCTCTGGCCTACTGCTGGGGCTTGGCGCTTTGCGGGGCATAGACGCAGTTTGCCTGATGGGCGTGACCAGCGGCTATCTTGTGGATCCAAAGGCTGCTCAGGAGGTTCTGAGGATCCTCTCACATATCCTTGGGATAGAAGTTAGCATGCATGCCTTAGAGGAGAGGGCAGTGGAGATGGAGAAGATCATCGGCAAGCTTCAGGAGATGGAGAGGGCCCAGACGCCCTATGAGGCTGGTGGAGATGAAGATCTCAGGTACATCGGATAGTCTCCTGGATTACGCATACAGGCTCCTCTCTTTGGCCGAGCGAGAGGGTGCACAAGAGGCCGAAGTTTTTGGCATTCAGGGACATTCTGTGAATGTGGACCTGCGAAAGAATTCTGTGGAGCTGGCCAGCGAGAGCTTTCACTGTGGCCTTGGCTTGCGGGCTGTCGTGAGGGGATCTGTAGGCTTTTCCAGCACCAGCAATATGGAGCTTTTAGAATTGGTGGCAAGAAGTGCAGTCAAGTCAGCACGTGCGCGGGGATCCGATGACGCATGGCGCTCTCTGCCCCACCCTGAGAAGATCGTGCATCCGGCTGGCATTTACGATTCTCGATTGGAGCGGATTGGGCCTGAAGAGTGTCTCGACATGGCTGCGAGCCTTCAGCGAGGCTGCTCAGAGATCAAAGGAGCTGAACCAGTGTCAGGCAGTGTAGGCTGTGTTTTTGGAACGGACTATGTGGTTAACTCTCTTGGAATTGAGCTCCAGGAGACTTCGACGATGATGCACGCATCAATGGAGACCATTGCCAGAGCCGGGGACGTGGCAACAGGCAGTGAGTTTCAAAACTCCAGAACGCTTCAGCCATCTCTGGAAGATGTAGGCAGGGCAGCTGCGCAGATGGCCAAGGCCTC
>JAAZNX010000212.1 GCA_012798025.1 Methanothrix sp.
GGCAAAGCCCTGCAAAATCGGGAATACCTGCGACAGATCGGGCTTTATGAGATTGGAAAGCTTCTCTTCATCGGCCCGCCTGGAACGGGCAAGACCTCTACAGCCAGAGCTTTATCCAGTTGGTTCTCCCTTCCAATGGTAGAGGTCAGGCTCTCGATGATCACCAGCCAGTATCTAGGTGAGACCTCCAAGAACATCGACAAAGTATTCGATCTGGCCAAGAGGCTCAGCCCATGCATACTACTCATAGACGAGTTCGACTTCGTGGCCAAGACCAGAACATCAGACGAGCATGGAGCTATCAAGAGAGCGGTAAACACCCTGCTCAAGGCCATCGATGAGATCAGCCTTGTCGAGCATGGAGTTCTTCTATTGGCTGCAACCAATCATCCGCAGCTTCTGGACTATGCTGCCTGGAGGAGGTTCGATAAGGTTTTGAATTTCCCCTTGCCTGATGCAGAGATGAGGCGCAGGATCCTGGACAAGGTGCTATCACTCATAGATGCCGACGTGGACACCTATGAACTGGCTGAGCTGACGGATGGATACTCAGGCTCAGACCTTAGATTGGTGGTCAGAGAAGCTGTGCTAAATGCGCTTCTTGAGGATAGAAGGAAACTGGGCCAGGACGACCTTTTGAGATCCATCGAAGAGTTTGGCCGCAGGATCACCGAGTACAAGGGGAGCATTGCTGCATGAAGGTCACGCTTCTTGGCACCGGCGACGCCATCGGCACGCCCAAGATCGGCTGCAAATGTCCAGCGTGTATGGATGCATTGAGAGGAGGACGAAGCCGAAGGTTGAGGTTTTCAGTTCTCCTGGAGTCCGACGAGGACGAGGGCAAGGTACTGGTCGACACGAGCCCGGATCTGCGCTGGCAGCTTTTGAAGAAAGACATATCCCATGTGGATGGAGTGATCTGGACTCATGCTCACTACGATCATTACGCGGGTTTCGGGGACTTTCATAGGGTGCAAAGCCACGTGGACGTTTATGCTTTGAAAAACACCATGGATTACATCCTCAACTAGCTTTATTTCCTCAATCCCGTGCGCCATGACGTATGCGCCTATGAGCCATTTGAGATCGCAGGAATGCAGTTCACGCTCTTCAATGTGAACCATCCACCCACAGAGACAACTGGAGTTGTGGTCTGCAACGGGAAGAAGAAGCTGGTGATCACCAGCGATACGAACTTGGAAATACCTGAAAGGAGCCTTGAGCTGATGAAGAATGCCGACCTGTTGCTGGCAGACGCGATCATGCCCCCGGGCTACAACATCCCCAAGCACATGAATGCCGAAGAGGCTGTTGCATTGGCCAGCCGCCTGGGCGCTAGGGATCTGCTGCTCACTCATCTCGCCCACCTTTATCCGCCACACGAGATCGCTCTCAAGAAATGGCCTTTGGGTCACGACATGATGGAGATCGTTTTGTGAGACGCGGCTTGAGATATTTGTTCAAGTCGAACAAGGACACCATCTTTCCATTGTCAAGAAGATATGCTGCTCCTGCTATTTTCACCTGATTTTTTGCAGTTAGATCCCGTTTCGTAGGATACTGGCCGGAAGCGCTCATTTTTTCTTCCAGCTATTTCTGTTATGCTGGGAAGCTAGTGCCCTTCCAGCAATCTAGAATTCCTGGACACTTGCCTGGAGTGGGCACTAGGGAGGACCCAAGCTTTGCAGGACCGCTCCTTGAAGAGAAGTGCTTGGTATCTATCGTTGTCTTTCGCCACGACTCACCTCCAAGGACCGCAGTGGGGGCGGTATTATAAGGAATTATTTGAGAAGAAGGCGGATGATATCGGAATTATGCTGGGAATTTGTGAGAAGGTATGATGAGAGATTAACAAATTGCGCCGCTTCAAGAAGATGAATGGCTGGCAATGGCTGTTGCCAAATGCACTGACCCCATCTGGCTCAAGTCCGATTAATTCTGGTGAAAAGGAAATTATTTTGGCGGCTGCAATGCCCAAATTCAGGCCCAATAGTTCACCATGCTATCCAATCCACGCTGATCTCAATCATTGCCGATCTGCTAGTCGGCTTGCATTCGCCCTTAGATGTTCTCTCCTTGATATTTTCCTGCATACACTCTCTCTGCGTCCTTGCTCAATGAAAGGAACACAAGCTGCATCAACCTGGCATTCTTCTTCAGCCTCAGACCATGGGGGTTGTGGACCACAAGTAGACTCTGGCTGCGACCTCGGTAGCCTGGATCCCACAGTGCCGTCTCAAGTGACGCCCCGCTGCGCAAAAGAGTGGAGCGTGGGCGGGCCAGGGCGGCCATGTCCCTCGGAATGGTCACGATCTCGTTGAATGTCACGAGATATGCGCCCGACTCAAGATCAGCCCAGCCTGATTCATCGAAATTTATCTGCTCAGTTTCGGGCAGCATCCGCTCCCTGTTATCGAAGGCCACTGCCCCTGCAGCAGTAAAGCGCTCGATCTTTTGCAGCGTTAGCTCCATGCCGCACATCTGGGTCTGTGTCTCTGGATCGATCATGGATTCGACCATGCAGCGCGCCTCGCGCCCCGTAAGGATGGTCATGCTAAAATCACCTTTCATTCCTAATTTTTTAAAATATCCTTGGTCGCGAGAATTTCCAGGAACCGTGATGGAATCATCTCCGATATGACGATATCCTCGTTCACGGTCATCATCTTCACTCCTTCCTTTTGGGCATTTGCAGCATCGACCTGGATTATTTTTGGGTTTCCTGTGCGAAAGGTGGCCACATGCCAGGCCTTCTGGGGAGTGGTTGAGAGATGAACGTACCTTTGAGAAGCTGATTTGAGTCCAATCTCCAGGATCCTGTCCGCCTCTTCCTCGCTTGCACCATAGTAAAGTTTGGGAAGCTCGTTTTCAGCGTGGTCCAGCTCTACATCCACCGAGTGCCCATACCTGGCCCTGACCTTGTCGTTGTGTATCTCATATCTTTGCTTTGGGTCCGACTCGACAAGTGCAATCACCAGTTCCTTGCTGGCCCAGCGGTGTCGGCTTTTCACCACCTCACCAAGCTTTGCGAGATCAACCCATCCCCTGGAGTCCATCTCCAACCCCAGGTCTCCTGGGAAATGCCGCAGCCCACCTGCCACCAGTCGACCAAGCTGTTCTGTTTTGGTTTCATCCAAAAGAAGCTGACCTGTCGAGCCACACTCGCAACGCTCTCCCCTGAAAAATCCGTGCTGAGGGCAACGTTTAATCATCAACAGAACTCCTATTGCAAGGAATGGCCCTACGAATAGATATAACTGACCATCATGCCAAGCAAAGTCTCAAATACGTTTGTTTGGAATAAACCAATATGCCTGATTCAAATGAGGTCGAGAGAAAGATACGCGAGATATTGCTCGATATGGGCGATGATCAGCTCTTGGCCAAGCTGGGAGGAGTTCTCAAAGGTTTTGATGAGCGTGACCGCAGGATCAGCGATGCTCTGGAAGAGATGATCGAAGAGGTTGACCGGCTCCTGCTCAAATTGGATGAGCTGGAGGCCGAGGCGCTAGACGATGAAGAATATGAACTATAGCATCAGGTGAGTTCTCTTGGATACACTGCCAGATATTCAAGCCTGCGAGCCCGATTATCCCATCAACCTGACCAGGGTTGGCGTGACTGGCGTCAAGAAGCTCGTAAAAGTTGAGCGCGGAAATGATGAGCGCCCTGTGATTTTAATCTCCGATTTTGAGGTTTTCGTGGACCTTCCCTCGGACCGCAAGGGGGCCAACCTCTCGCGCAACTTCGAGGTGATCGACGAGGTTTTGGAAGAAGCCATAAACTGTCCGGTTTACGAGATCGAGGAGCTTTGCGGCGAGATTGCCAAAAGACTTCTCCACAGGCACGAGTACGCATCTCAAGCCGAAGTGAAGATGAAGAGCGAGTACATCGTCCGCAGACTGACGCCTGTGACTAAAGTCACATGTCAGGAGGTTGTGGATATATTTGCCGAAGCAGTGGCAAAAGCAGGGCCTTCTGGATATCTGAAGAAGACGGTTGGAGCTGAGGTTTTGGGAACAACGGCCTGTCCATGTGCCCAGGAGATCATGAAAGAACAGGTCCAAAAGGAGCTGGCAAAACTGGGTGTGTCGAAGGAATCAGCCATTGAGTTCTCTGAGCGGATGCCCATTGCCACTCATAATCAGAGAGGTCGCGGCAGCATATCTGTCGAGGTTCATGACAGGCGTTGCGTTTCCATCGACAGGATCATCAAGATCATCGAAGAGTCCATGAGCTCCAAGGTTTTTGGCCTTCTGAAGCGTCCGGACGAGGCCATTGTGGTGGCAAAAGCTCACAGCAATCCCAAATTTGTGGAGGACTGCGTCCGAACCATGGCCCAGAAGGTGGTTGAAGCCTTTTCAGACCTTCCTGACGATGCTGCTGTAACCCTCAAGCAGATAAACGAGGAGAGCATCCATCAGCATAACGCCTTTGCTGAGAGAACTGCCAAGATGGGAGAGCTTCGATCTGAGCTTGCAAACATCAAGGACGGACAATGATGGAGATTGAAAAAATTTCAGGCCCACTCAGGGAGCTTCTTTGCGAGAAGGAGATCATAGCCAGATGCGAACTTCTTTTGCGAACTTACGACATCGTATCAGCCGCAAACCTGAGCGACCAAGAATCAGATGAGTTGAAGAAGATGGTAGGAGAGCACATTGCTCCAGGCATCTTTGCCAGCATCATGAACGGGGAGGCTATATTCTTCGATCTGCCAAAGCTTGATACCTACACGCAGATGAACGGCCGCATCTTCCATTTTCTTCACACCCAGAGATACAGCAAGCAGGACTTCGATGATGCCCATCGCAGATTCCTTTTGGCCATACCTGAGCTGAAGAGCATCTTGAAAAAGAGCTTGGTTCGTATGCTGAAGGCCTTCATGGAGGATGCCGGATACATCCTTTCCAGTGAGAGATCTGAAATGCTCATATTCACAGCTGCAGGTCGCACCTTGCAGGCCTTCGTTGTCACGAGCGTCAAATCCATTGATCTGGATTCGTGCTGGCAAAAGATGCAGCCAGAAGCGGACTGCGTCATCCTGGTGCCAAGCGGAGAAAGCCTGGAGCCATTCATGCAGTTTTTCCGGGAAAAAGGCCAGATGGCAGAGGAGAAGGGCATTTCGATTTGGCTCGCAAACATGGAGAAGGGGACCATCGATCCCTTCATCGGCTACACAACGGACATGGATATCTACGAACAGTTCAATAATCCGCGCCTGGCTGAGATGGTGAGGAACAATTGGACGAAGAAGCCAAGAACTTGAGAACATTGATGATTACAGCTCTCATTTCTTATCCATCTGCGAGTATTCTATACGATGATGATATTATTAATAAAATACAAACCTTCTTGCCATCAAGCCAAAAGCAAATATTAAATAGATAGAAAATTAAATAGATAGAAAGATCATTAAAAGGTAGTAGCAAATAAGTAGTAGCAAATCGAAAATCAAATGGAGTGGGGTAAATGAAGGTCTGGCTAATAATACTGGTCATGTTTTTTGTCGTGGCCAACGTCGCCTTTGGTGCAGTGGGCGATGGCAGCGTTTCTGATGGGGCATCATCTATCCAGTCGGGTCAAAGCTATCCGACAGGTGCGGCTGTGCAAAGTGCTGGTTCCTCATTCACCGGCTATCAGGCAGCCTCGGCTGGAGCATCTTCTCCATCTCAAGGCAGCTATGCCCAGTATCAAAGTAATCAACCGGTCCAGTCCCCCTCTCAGAGCGCGCAAGCTATTACTACCTCTGCGCCCCAGATCGCAGGGCCTTACCAGGAGAGTATGGCTGCAGAAGATTTGAAGCTCTCCCAGCCTGTGGCTGACAACTTCCGCCCCGATGAGAGCCTTGGTTTTGTGTCCGCAACTCTGCCCAGCAGTTTGACCACAGGAGCCAGCAGTACGACTTATGGAAGCACTACAGGCTCAAGCCCCTGGCACTATCCGGGCTCGGTGATATCTCCCAACAAGTTCTATGTTCAGACCTCATACGGCCTTGCAACTGTAGGAGGCTGCCGCTATGGCGGCTATCTGCCACTTTGGGCTGACATATATTCAGGTGGCAACCTTTTTGTTTATGAGTGGTATCCGGGCCAAAGCACTCCATACGTTAGATTGTGGGACTGGACCTGGACCGGCTTCAAAAAAGGCTGGTTCTACGGAGATGTGGCTGGCTGGCACATTCTCTGCTACAATTGCCGTGATTGGTCGAACTACGTCTATATTTACGTTTATCCCACAAACGTGTACTACAGCGATGCATCCGGCAACGCCAACATGGGCAAGACTCAGACATATTTGCAGACCGAAGCCCCGACTCCGCCCAACCCCAATTCCGAGAGCCTTGTGCTCCCTGATTACAACATGTATAAACCATACGCTGGCCAGACGACGCAGGCGGTTCATTCCAGCTATCCTGCCCAGTCCGGTTATCCTGCCCAGTCCGGTTATCCTGCTCAGTCCGGTTATCCTGCTCAGTCCGGTTATCCTGCTCAGTCCGGTTATCCTGCTCAGTCCGGTTATCCTGCTCAGGTTGTTGTGGCAACGCAGGTTTCAGGTGGAGTCTCGAGCAGCTATCCATATCAGGGAAGCTGTCCCACCTGTACGGCATCCGGCAGCCTGGCAGCTCCTTACGGGTATTCCCCGCAGAGCTATCATGCGGTCTACCCAATTCCTTCGACCTGCCGGTGCAATGAATATTATGTCCAGTACTATACCAACAAAATCTGCACCGTAGCAGGAATGTACTGCGGTGAGTGGCTTCCACTATGGTCCAAGGTCAGCAGGCCTGGAGTCTATTGGTCTTACGAGTGGAAGATATGCAAAGATTCAAGGGGCTACTACTGCTCTCCTGAGGTAAAGAACTTCGGCTACAAGAACACCGGCTGGTATCAGACCTGGTTTGAGGGCAATGACACTGGGTGGCATATCCTGAGCTATCATTGCAGTGATTGGTCCAACTATGTTTACATTTACGTCTGGCCTGCATACTGAGGAATGCATTAACTCTTTTTGGGCGATCGGTTTAAATACAGTGAGTTTGGAACGATGTTCGGATTAATATCATCTCGGAGGATGTTTATTGGCTAGAAGATCACAAAGAAAGGCTGATAGCAGAAAGGCCAAGCAATGGTATAAAGTCGTAAGTCCTGATATGTTCGGCAGGTCTCCTTTTGGCGAGACCATCGCCAATGATCCGGAGAGGGTCGTAGGAAGGATAGTTGAGACAACTCTGGGAGACCTTACAAACAACTTCTCCAAGCAGAATACCAAGCTCAAGTTCAGAGTGGACCGCGTGGCGGGCGATTCTGCATACACAAAGTTCGTAGGCCATGAGATGACAACGGACTACGTTCGTTCCCTGGTCAAGAGGAGAACCTCCCGCATCGACGCCATCGTCGATGTAACTACAACTGATGGATACCAGGTGCGAATCAAGCCCAGTTGCTTCACCGTGAAGAGGGCGCGGGCAAACCAGGTCAAAAGCATCAGGGAGCTCTCCAAGAGGGTTATCCTTGAGAAGTCCAAGAGCCTCGACCTCAGCCAGCTGATACAGGATGTCGTTCAGGGCAAGATATCTTTGGATATCTACAAGGAAGCAAAGATGATCTATCCCCTCAGGCGCGTCGAGGTGCGCAAGACAGAGATCGTAACTGAGCCAGGCATTGCGCCAGCCACCCCGGCGCCTGCGGCACAGTCCGTCTCATCGTAAATATCTGGCAATAAATCCCGTCAACAAGAGGAGCCGTCATGATTTGGGCTCCTCTGCCATTGGGTGTTTGTCGACCCCAGGCCCGCCTGGAACGTAAAAGATCCTGCCCAGATCGCTGTAGTAGTTGCCGATGCTGCCGTTGTCCCAGCGGTTGCTCTTGCCCATATCGTAGGCGTTGTAGCTGTTGTCGATGAGGCGATTGCTGTAAAGGAGATTCCATCTGGCAGAGAATGTAAGATAGATGCCATAGGCGTTATTCATGGCAGTGTTGTTTCGGATGGTGTTATTGCTGCTGTGATTGGCCAGATGCAACCCTTTCTCGTTATCCAAGACTCTATTGCCTTCCAGAAGATTGTCATTGCTGTCGTAATTGAGATAAATGCCTCTGGAGCTGTCCACGGCCAAATTGTCCTGCAATGAGTTTTCTTGGGAGCTGTCCAGATAGATTCCAGCAACCTCGTTGCTGCTTGCATTGTTTTTTGCGATGAGATTGTTGTCACTTGAATCGGTCAGAGCGATCCCGTACCAATCGCTGCAGCAAACATTATTTCCCAGCAAGAGGTTGTCGCTGCTCGACCTGAGAGAGATGGAGCAATCGCCGTTCCTCTGCAGATCATTATGCTTCAGGATGTTTCCTTTGGAGTAGGCCAAAAAGATGCCGCAATCGCTCTTCTCATCGATGTTGTTATCCCGAATCTCGTTATTGTCGATGATATTTCCTTGAGAGCTGATCAGGGCTATGCCATTTGTATTGTTATTGATATCGTTCATGGCGATGGAGTTATGATTGGAATGATCCAGGCGAATGCCATCCAGACAAGAGCTTATTGTATTATTATTTATAGTATTATTATCGGAGAGCACATAGATTCCAATCCTTCGGGTCGTCCTTATCTCAAAGCCAGAAACTACTGTTCCATCGGCTCGAAGGGTAATTGCATTTCCCATAGCCCCTGGATCCAGAAGAGGATTCTTGCTTGCAGCCAGGACAATCTGCTTGCTGATGTTCAGGCTTTCATGATAGACACCGCCTTTCACCTCGATGATGTCACCAGGTTTCGCTGCATTCAGCGCTGCCTGAATGCTCTCCCCTGGATCGACGCTGATAGTGACCGCACCTGCCGAAAACATCATAAGAACGGCAGATACTGCCGTAATCGTTGGAATCCCCGCTTTATGCATCATTGCCATTCCCTATATTGCCTTTCCCTAAAAGAGGATGGAGAGCATCTAAACATTAAAAACTTGCCTTGGCATTCAATGCGAAGTATGCCAGCAGGGCCTCGAGCTGAATCCTCTCGTTTGCGCCCTCAGTCATGCGAAAATCGATCTCGCCGATGCGATCGACGAGCCGTACCTTGTCCTTGTCCGGTATGTCCAGATCTAGCATTGCTCTATGAATTTGGACCACCACGTCCTCGCCTGAGAGGCCGCGGGATAGCAATAGATCATCCAGCATGCTCCTTGCGCCCACAAAATCGCCCTTGAGGGCCGTCATGATGAAGTCTCTTATCTCCTCCGGCCTGGCTGTGGAGGTGATCTGGTAGATCGTCTCTTCGTTTACCTCGTCGCCCAAAAGAGCTGCAGCCTGCAGGGCATTGATGGCTTTTCGCATATCCCCCCCGGCCACGTACTCTATGGCAGAGAGTCCCTCCTCTGAGACCTCCAGTTTCTCTTGCTTGGCAATGAATCTGATCCTCTTGGCAACAGCCTCGGAAGATATGGGTTTGAATCGATAGACAGCACAGCGCGACTGAATGGGCTCGATGATCTTCGAGGAGTAGTTGCAGGAGAGGATGAACCTGGTGGTAGCAGAGTAGCGTTCCATGGTGCGGCGAAGAGCACTCTGAGCGTCATTGGTCAGGGCATCGGCCTCGTCCAGGAATATAACCTTGAAATCGGCCTCGCCCAATGGGGCCATGCGGGCGAAGTCCTTTACTTTATGCCGGATTATGTCGATGCCACGTTCATCACTCGCGTTCAGTTCGATGAAGTTATTCTTCCAGGCATCTCCAAAGATCTCCTTGACTATGGATATCGAAGCTGCAGTCTTGCCCACGCCCGGCGGCCCGGAGAAGAGCAGGTGCGGCAGGTTCCTTGTCTTGACGTAGGACTTTAGTCGCCGAACTATCTCGTCCTGGCCTACGATGTCGTCCAGCTTTTCAGGCCGGTACTTCTCAATCCAGATCTCTTCTTTGATCTTTACCCCTCCTGCAATGGATGGATTTTGTCATTATATCAATATTGCTGCATGATCTGGTGGCTGCAGGCCATTTACGCCAAATGAGCATAAGCGTTTGCAGCGAGGCAACAAAGGCTAAATATAGATGTATCATAGGTGGAAGATCGTTTTTCGGAGGAACTGCAATTGATCACCGAGGTGGCTGGACAGTACAACGCGCAAGATCTGGAGAATCGGATCAGACAGATGTGGGAAGAGGCACAAACCTATCGAAAAGTGCGGGAGAACAGAAGCGGAGGAAAGAGGTTCTTCTTCGTCGACGGACCGCCCTACACCACAGGCAGGATCCACCTCGGCACCGCCTGGAACAAAGTGATCAAGGACGCTGTTTTGCGCTACAAGTCCATGAACTGCTTCGAGGTCAAGGACAGGCCCGGCTGGGATATGCACGGCCTTCCAATCGAGGTCAAGGTGGAGGAGTCATTTGGCTTTCGCAGCAAGAGGGATATAGAGGCCTACGGGGTAGACAAGTTCATCCAGAGGTGCAAGGAATTCGCACTCCGCCAAAAGGACGACATGACTGCCCAGTTCAAGATGCTGGGTGTCTGGATGGACTGGGATGATCCCTACATGACATTGAAGAACGAGTACCTCGAGGCTGCATGGTGGACGCTTAAAAAGGCGCACGAGCACAATCTCCTGGAGAGGGGCTTGCGCGTGGTCAACTGGTGTCCGCGCTGCCAGACTGCCATCGCCGACTCCGAGGTGGAGTACTGGGACGAGACCGACTACTCCATCTATGTCAAGTTTCCCGTCGAAGGCGAGGAGAACACATACATCGTCATCTGGACCACGACTCCCTGGACCATTCCTGCCAACGTGGCTGTGGCCGTGAACCCCTCCTTCCAGTACTCGAAGGTCAGGGCCTGGAAGGATGGCGCAGCGGAGGTTCTGATCATTGCCTCAGATCTCGTCGAGTCGGTCCTCAAAGAAGGGCGCTACAAGGATTACGAGCTGCTCGGAATGCTCAGCGCAAAAGAGATGCAAGAGCTGAAATACACCCATCCCCTGCTGGATCTTGTCCCACGACAAAAAAGCATCAAGCACGGAGTGTATGCTGCAGACTTCGTCACTGCAGAGAACACCGGCTGCGTGCACATTGCACCAGGCCACGGTCTGGAGGATTATGAGCTTGGATTGGAAAAGCATCTTGACATCTTCTGTCCTGTGGGAGAGGATGGAAGGTATACAGCCGATGCCGGCGAGAGGTACATCGGCAAGTACGTCAAAGAAGCTGATGGCGATGTGATCCTGGATCTGGAGGAGCGTGGCAAACTCCTGGCGCAGGGCAGGCTCGCTCACCGCTACGGCCACTGCTGGCGCTGCAAGACGCCTATTATCTTCATCGCCACAAGCCAGTGGTTCCTCAGGATCTCAGATCTGCGAGACAAGATGCTTGATGAGGTCTCTAAAGTGACCTGGTATCCGGAGTGGGCGGGTTCTGCGCGCTTCTCTGACTGGATCAACAATGCCCGCGACTGGTGCATCTCACGGCAAAGATACTGGGGAATACCACTGCCAATCTGGACCTGCCCTGCATGTGGCCATATGGAGGTGATCGGCACAGCCGCAGAGCTGGAGGAGCGTTGCGGCCAGAAGCTCGCAGACCTGCACAGGCCTGACGTGGACGCCGTCCTTCTGGACTGCCCATGTGGCGGGAAGATGAAGCGTTCGCCTGACGTATTCGATGTCTGGTTTGACAGCGCTGTAGCCTCCTGGGCCACGCTTCACTTTCCATCTGACGAAAAGCAATTCGAAATGTGGTGGCCGGCCGACTTCATCACAGAGGGCCATGACCAGACGCGTGGCTGGTTCTACTCGCAGCTGGGGGCAGCCATGGTCTCCTTTGGAAGAGCGCCATACAAGAGCGTGCTGATGCACGGCTTCACCTTGGACGATCAGGGTCGCAAGATGTCCAAGAGCATAGGCAACGTCGTTCAGCCTGAGGAGGTCGTTCAGAGGTTCGGGGCCGATATCTTGAGGTTCTATGTCCTGGGAGCAAACGCCCCCTGGGAGGACCTGCACTTCTCCTGGGATGCTGTGGAGAACACCAGTCGAATGCTCAACATATTCTGGAATGCCTACAGATTTGCCCTTCCTTACATGATACTTGACAATTTCGATGCAAGCAAAGCTGACCTGTCCAGATACCAAAGCAGCCTGAGAGCAGAGGATCGCTGGATCTTGTCAAGGGTCAACAGCCTGATCGAAGATGTCACTTGGAGCATGGAGCGGTACCAGTTGCACCGCATTGTTCGCTCCATATCGGATTTCATCTTGGAGGATCTATCTCGCTGGTACATCCAGCTCATCAGACCGCGCACGTGGATTGAGCAGGACGATCCCGATAAGCTGGCAGCTTACGTAACCATCTATGAGGTACTCGTCACGCTCAGCAAAATCATGGCGCCATTTACGCCATTCCTATCCGAATCCATCTATCAAAACCTGGTAAGAGGCCTGGATCCGAATGCTCCCCAGTCGGTGCATATGTGCGAATGGCCTGCTGCCAAAAAAGAGCTTATCGACAAGCGCCTGGAGGCCAGCATGCTCCTGGTGAGGGAGATCTCAGAGGCTGCTTCTAATGCCCGTCAGAAAGGAGCTCGCAAGCTGCGCTGGCCGGTCTCGGAGATAGTAATAGCACCTTTCAAGGATGCCGTAGACCTCGACAACCTGGAGCCTGTGCTCAAAGGCCAGACCAACTCCAAGAAGGTCACAGTGCTCTCTCCGGGCCAGAAGCCGAAGATGAAGCTTGAGGCGGATCCAGTTCACAGGAAGATCGGCCCGGTTCATAAGGGAGACGCAAAGCTGGTTGTCGAGGCACTGCGGCTTGCAGACGCCTCCGAGATCAAGAGGCAGCTTGATGAAGTAGGAGAGGCACATCTTAGTTTCGGAGCCAAGAGCTACACCGTCACAAGGGAGATGGTACAGTTCCGTGAACTGCCGCCGGAAAACCTATCTGCAGCCGAGTTCTCCAAGGGCTTCGTCTATGTGGATGTCACCCTCACGCCAGAGCTCGAGTCTGAAGGTTACTCTCGCGAGATAATAAGAAGGATCCAGGACATGAGAAAGGAGCTGGATTTACGCGTAGAAGATCGAATAAGTGCTGTAGTGGACATCGAAAGCAAGCCTATCCTTGATCTGGCCATGAGGCAAAAAGAGCACATTGCAAGCGAGGTTCGAGCTGCAAAGTTCGAGCTGGGTCTCGGTCTGGAGCTGAAAGGAAAGCTTGTCAAGGACTGGGAGATCGAAGGAGTATGCGTCCGGATAGGAATCGATCTGATTTAGATCGGTGGAGTTTTATAAGATGAGCGCAGAAGATGATGCTATGGAAGTCCCAGTACCTGTCAGGGTAAAAGGCGTCTACATCGCCGGTTCGCAGGGCAATTCTCCTGCGCCTGTCGTGCTACTTGAGGATGAAGAGGCAAGGATTGTGCCCATCTTCGTGGGACTGTCAGAGGCCATCTCCATTCACCACGCCCTTTCTGGGGAGCTGGCGCCTCGTCCCATGACTCATGACCTTTTCATCTCCGTTCTGGAGAGCCTCTGCGCCAGCATCACCAATGTGCTCATCGACGATCTGGACGGCGGAGTTTATTATGCTCGCCTGACAATCAAAAGTGACTCCAAGCAATGCGAGATCGATGCCCGCCCAAGCGACTGTTTAGCACTGGCCTTGCGGGCAAAAGCTCCCATCGAGGTTCAGGAGAAGGTAGTATTGGAAGCTGGCATAAGTAAAAGCGATGTGGAAAAGCTGACCAGCATAGAGAACTATCTGCAGTGACCTCTTCAATTTTGCTTGAGTCGCCTTTTGCAAGCAAAGCTTGGCTGCGAAAGTGTTATGGGTCGTGCAGGTGACTTACTGAAAATCGCCAACATTGGACCTTGAGCGGCTTTTTGCAGGAACTGATCTGACAATGTCGATTCTTGCAATTTCCTTCAGTAGTCCACACTCCCGACCACTTGAGATGACTGGCAGGGGAAACATCGATCGGCTCTCATCTTCATCATTTGTTCATAAACTCATAAACATAATCTTTATATGTCTTTCCCCCTAGAATACATTGACGAAAAAATGTCGCAAACTGCGCTTGATAAGACTGTTTCATCCCTCTGTCCTGTTTGTTTCAAGGTAGTATCAGCTCGAGTCTTTTCTGAGGACGGCCAGGTCTTTATGGAGAAGCGATGCGATGAGCATGGCAGTTTTAGGGAGCTTTATTGGTCAGATCTTTCCTTGTTTAATAGATTCAATAAATACCTGTGCGACGGCCAGGGACTGAAGGACCAGAGCACTTCAGCCTCAAATAAAGGCTGCCCATTTGATTGCGGCCTGTGCCAGAACCATCTTACAGCAACGCTTCTGGGGAACATCGACCTGACCAACAGATGCGACATGCACTGCCCCATCTGCTTTGCAGACGCAGGAGGGCGCGTCTATGAGCCAGACATTGACCAGATCCGCGCCATGATGCAAACCCTTCGCAATGAATTGCCCGTCCCATGTCCTGCTGTGCAATTTTCAGGCGGCGAGCCTACGGTGCGAGATGATCTGCCGCAGATCGTGGCTATGGCTAGAGAGATGGGCTTTGCGCAGATTCAAATTGCAACTAACGGCCTGCGTCTTGCAGCCAGCATCGATCTCTGCCGTTCGCTGGAGAAGAGTGGGCTGAACACGATCTACCTGCAGTTTGACGGTGTGACTGCAAAGCCATATCAGGCTGCTCGTGGGCGTGATCTGTTTCCAATCAAGCTCAATGCTCTGGAGAACTTCCGCAAGTCCGGTTTGACCAGTGTCGTGCTGGTGCCAACTTTGGCCAAAGGTGTTAACGATCATCAGGTGGGCGACATAGTGCGCTTCGCATCGAAGAACCTTGACATCGTCAAGGGCATCAACTTCCAACCCATCTCCTTTGCGGGAAGAACGGAAGCGGCAACGAGAGCAGAAAAACGTATCACCATTCCCGATCTCCTCACACTTCTGGAGGATCAGACAAACGGCGAGATCACCAGAGATGATTTCTATCCCGTTCCATTTGTAGTTCCTGTGTCCCGGCTGCTCGCGGCAAAGCAGGGCTCTCCCACGCCAGCCTTTACAGTCCATCCATGTTGTGGGGCTGCGACTTACGTCTACAGCTTTGACGGGCGCCTGATTCCCATCACCAGGTTCATCGATGTTGAGGGTCTGATGGAGATGGTAAACAACGAGGCTGAGAATTACGATGGGTCCAGGCTTGGGGGGGTGAAGTTGACTGGAAAGATCCTGCGAGAGCTGCCCAAGTTCGTGGATGAGGCAAGGATTCCTGGTGATTTGAACGTCACACGCATGCTTTTCAGAGTTTTTCGCAATGGTACTCGCGATGCACTCACTGAGTTTCACAGCAAGGCTCTCTTTTTGGGGGCCATGCATTTTCAGGATCTGTACAACATGGACCTGGAGCGGCTGCAAAGGTGTGGCATTCACTATGCTACGCCGGATGGACGCCTAATTCCATTTTGCTCTTACAATACCCTGCACAGAAAAGGCGTGGAGGATAAATTCTCCGTGCTGCTGCACCGACACGTTTAAATGTGGTAGGGCTCACTTGTCAAGGTCGAGGGCAGGTAGATCAGCTGGAAGATCGCTACCTTGGCATGGTAGAGGCCTCGGGTTCAAATCCCGACCTGTCCATTTTAGCCGGTTTGTTCTTTAAGTCTTTTTCATGTATCTGATAGAGGCCTGCATAAGATGTACGAGATGATCGAGATGCTTGCCATGTCCTTTACAATTGGGCTGACGGGCGCTCTGGCACCTGGTCCCACGCTAGTTGCTACAGTAAACTCATCTCTTGAGAGCGGCTGGGCTGCGGGCCCGAAGGTGGCAGCAGGTCATGCTCTGGTGGAGATTGTGATATTCTCGCTCATAGTGGGTGGCTTGGCCCTGGCGATGCAGCAGTATTCTCGTTACATTTGCTTGCTTGGCGGGCTGGCTCTGATAGCCTTTGGGGTCCTTACATTGAATAAAAGCCGCAACGCCAGCATAACGTCGCCAGAAGAGCAGGCAGTCGCCAATCCCTATCTGGCAGGAGTGCTCACCAGCGTCGCAAATCCATATTTTTGGATTTGGTGGCTCTCAGTTGGAAGCGCCCTTGTGATAGATGGCCTGCGCGGAGGAATGATAATGGCGGGCCTCTTCATGATCGGCCACTGGGGTGCGGACTTCGGATGGTACATGCTCGTCTCCTTGAGCCTGTCCAAAGGGCGGGATATCCTCTCAGAGGCCAACTATCAAAGGATTTTGGCCCTCTGCGGAGGCTTCCTGGTTTGCTTTGGGATCTACTATCTCGTGCTGAGCATCGATTAATCGCGCTAGCCTTAAATAAAGGCCGGGCATGGTTGCATGGGCGATGATATTTGTCGATAAAGGATGATGTGGCATATCTGAAGTCGATTCGCATTTTCATCTGGCTCTCTGTCTGCCTTTTTGGATCAGCTGCGATCATGGGCTATTTTGCCGCAGCCATTGATCCGGAGATTGCAGCCAACTGGATGAAGGAGCTGGAGATGCTAAAATGGATAATGGATCTGCCGCCAGTCCTCATAATGATGATAATATTCCTCAAGAATCTCCTGGCCTGCTCCATGTCTATCCTTCTGGGCATTGGCCTGGGGCTGGTTCCCTTGTTGGTGGCGACCAGCAATGGATTTTTGCTGGGGATCGTATCTTATGGTGCAATTCAAAAAACAGGCGCACTCTATCTGCTCGCAGGCATCTTGCCCCACGGCATCATCGAGCTGCCTGTAGTTCTTTTGAGCATCGCCATAGGCTTTAGGCTGGGATACCTCCTGGCTCTGACCATCGCCAAAGAGAAGACGGACCTGACCCGCGAGACCTGGAGGGCCATCCACTTCCTACTAGGCTGGGTTATGCCGCTGCTTTTCGTTGCCGCGGCCATTGAAACTTTTATCACTCCAATTGTCATATCGGTGGTTGCATGACCGATTCTAAGACTACACTCAAGGCTGCTTCCAAGGCCAGTTCCAAGGTGCAAGGCAGCACGCAAAACAAATTGCCTCCTAAGGAGAACTTCAGCGAATGGTATCACGAGCTGCTCATGACGGCGGAGATCATCGATAATCGCTATCCCGTCAAGGGTATGTGCGTCTGGTTTCCCTTCGGCTTTGCCATTCGCAAGAACGTCTACGGAATAATCCGGGAGCTTCTCGATCCAGATCACCAGGAGACCCAGTTTCCTCTCATGATCCCTGAGAACGAGTTCATGAAGGAGGCACAGCACATCAAAGGCTTTGAGGACGAGGTCTACTGGGTGACTTGTGGCGGAACGACTCCGCTGGACGTGAAACTAGCCCTGCGGCCAACGAGCGAGACTGCGATTTATCCGATGTTCAAACTCTGGATAAGGTCGCATGCAGATCTGCCCTTGAGGATCTATCAGATCGTCAATACCTTCCGCTACGAGACTAAGCACACAAGACCCCTCATCCGTCTGCGCGAGATCACATCCTTCAAGGAGGCCCACACTGTTCACGCTACATGGGAAGAGGCTGCAGCGCAGGTGGAAGTGGCCATTCAAAGGTATTCAGAGTTCTACAGGCGTCTTGCCATTCCATTCCTTGTAAGCAGGCGCCCCAGTTGGGATAAGTTCCCCGGTGCTGATTACACAACTGCAATTGATGTTATCATGCCAGACGGCAGGACGCTGCAAGTTGGCACTGCTCACCACCTGGGATCTACATTTGCCAGGACTTATGAGATAACCTACGAAGCTGAGAATGGTGAGCAAAAGCTCGTCAACCAGACTTGCTATGGCATCTCAGAGCGCTGCATTGCGGCTCTTATCTCTGTGCACGGGGACGAGAGGGGCCTTGTCCTGCCATGGGTTGTGGCCCCAACGCAAGTAGTGATAGTGCCGATTCTTTTGGGCGACAAGGAGAAGGTCCTGGATGTCTGCCGCGACCTGCAGCAGAAGCTAGCGGCTGCACAACTTCGCGTGCAGCTCGATACCAGCGATGAGCGGCCCGGTGCCAAGTTCTACAGATGGGAGATGAAGGGCGTTCCCATCCGCTTGGAGGTGGGCCCAAGGGACATAGAGAAGGGCGTGGTGACAGTTGCGCGTCGCGATGGAGTGAAGGTCGCGCTGCCAATCGATGGCCTTGAAAAGGCTCTGATTGAGGAGGCAGAGGAGCTTCAGGCTTCCATCTACAACAAGGCAAGGCTGTTTGCTGAGAGCAAAGTCAAGGAGGCCTCCAGCATTGCAGAGGCAAAGGAGATTACAAAGTTTGGCGTGGCTCTGGTGCCATGGTGTGGCGAGGTGGACTGTGGCCACCAACTGGAGGACCAGGTTGAAGCTAACCTGCTGGGAGAGCCGCAATACCAGTGCTTCACAGAGGCAGCCTGTGCTGTCTGCGGCGCGAAGACCGCCAAACGCACCTACATGGCAAGGCAGTACTGAGCATGAGGATCCTGATTGCTGAGTACGCCTCCGCCATCGGCATGGGCGGAACATGCGAGCTGGAAGGCAGGGCCATGCTCGCCGCAATTGTGGGCAGCTTCGAGAGGTGCGGACATGAGGTGGTCTACCCTACCTCCGGGCTGATGCTCAAAGCGGGGCGAGGCTACGTCGTGGACCGGCCTGGGGAGTTCGAGGAGATACTGGAGGCGGTAAAGGCGGATGCTGGGCTCCTGATCGCTCCGGATGAGCTGCAGCCGCGCTTTCTAGAGATCCTGGAGCACAACACAGTCAACCTGGGCAGCAGCCCCGACACGGCCCGGGTCTGCGCTGATAAGCTGCTATGCACATCTGTGCTCTCTCACGCGGGCGTGCCCGTGGCCGAGATCGTGGCATCTCCTGAAACCTGCGAGAAGGGCTGCCATCGCTATGTTGTGAAGCCCAGGATGGGCTGCGGCTCTGAGGGAGTGCGCATCACCTCATTCGTTGAGGCAGGCTCCACTGAGATCGTCACCCGCTACTATGAGGGCTTGCATCTCTCCGCCAGCTTCATCGTTGGCAAAGGGGGCTTTCTGCCACTGACCATCAACCGGCAGCTCATCAAGTTCGAAGGGAGCAGCATTAGCTACCAGGGGAGCCAAGTGCCCTACAACACGCCCCGGGCTGGAGAGATCTGGGATGCTGCAAGGAAGGCCGCCAGCGCCCTTGGCCTACGTGGGTACGCGGGCATCGACTTTGTGCTAGGGGATATGCCCCGCGCTGTGGACGTGAATGCCAGGCCCACCACGTCCATAATCGGGATCACGCACGTGATGAGTGAAGAGATCGGAGAGCTGATTTTAGCAGCTCGGTTTGGAGAGATGCCAAAGATGGTGCACGTCGATGGGGATTGTATTTTCAGGAAGACGGACCTTATTTAAAAATAATTTTAGATATGTCGATGTGATCACTGTGTTAAGCCCACACGCCACTTGAGCATTCTCTCCTCCACTACGTAACGAAATGACCTGTCGATGAGCAGGCCCAGCAGCCCCAATACGATCATGTACAGGAGTACGTAATCCATCTTGTGCAGGTAGTAGTAAGACCAGATCTTATAACCCAATCCGCTCGTGCTCACCCCAAACATCTCTGCAGCAACAAGGCACATCCAGGCGATTCCCATGGCTATCCTCACCCCCCCCGCAATCGAGGGCAGGGCATAGGGGAAAGCGATATACCGGATCAAATCAGCGTCTTTTGTTGCACCCAGCACCTTTGCCGATTCCACGTAGACCTTTGGAAGGTTTCGAAATCCTACGTAGGTGTTGATGAGTATGGGAAAGACCGACCCGACGAACACAATGAAGCCTGCAGCCTCATTGGTCAGGCCAAACCATACTATGGCAAAAGGTATCCATGCCAAGGGAGGTATGGGCCGAACGATCTCGACTACGGGATCCATGATCTGGTCGAAGGTCTTGAACCACCCCATGGACATTCCTACAGGAAGAGCTACGATCAACCCTGCTGTCATGCCCAAAATGAAATGAATCAGGCTGGTGGGAAGATCCTCGACCAGGATCATCGGCCAGCTCAATAGCAAGGCCTTCAAGACCTGTAGAAAGCTTGGCAGGATGAGGGTATCGTTCAACGCCATGGCAGCCATCTGCCATACAGTGATCAATCCCAAAAGCGATAGGATTGTAGCCCCTTGATCGCGGACGGCTTTCGCCTTCAAATTCCTGCCAGTTCTCATTTATCTCAACCGGATATAACCTTATCATAGAAGCTTGTGTCGAAGAGATCCTTCTCGTTCAGCTCCCTCTGGGTGTAGTTCATCTCGTAGTCGATCTTTGCGTACTCCACAGTTGACGAAATCTGCACGTGAGGATCGCTGATCCATTCGCCGTCCCAGGTCTTTATGGAATGCTCCACCGTATTCAGATCCTGATGAGTACGGTTGGAGTAAATCTTTGCGGCCTCTTCCGGGTGAGCGTTGACGTAATTGGTCGCGTTTATGTGAGTTTTGATTATCTGCTCAACCAGCTCGGGGTACTCCCTAATTAACTTACCACTCACGACAAGGCTACAGCAGGCATGGTTGGGCCACATCTCTCCTGAATACACAACAGACTTGCCTTTTGCATCAAGCTCGATTATGGCGGGAGAGGGATGCGGTAAAAATGCACCATCGATCTTTCCGGCTTCTAAGGCGGTCACTGCATCTCCGGGGCCCATGGGAAGGATCTTCACCTTGGATATATCAACCCCGTTATCATTGAGCCATTTCTTCATGACTGTGTCCTGGATTGAGCCGGGTGGGAAGGTCCCAATGCTCAAACCAATCAGAGATTGGGGTCCACTGTATGATACATCGTTCTTGAAGACGAGATCAGAACCATTGATGTTCACACCTGCCACTATCTTGGCATCCAATCCTTGAGATATGGCCGATATGGGTGGAGCTGTCCCCACATATGCAACGTCCAGGTCGCCAGCAAGCATGGCCTGCATCTCAGGAGGTCCAGAGGGAAACTCGAACTCTTTTATATCAGTGACACCAAAAGGCTTCAGGTCCTCGGCCCACCAGCCCATCTCAGCTGCTACCATCTCTGCTATCTGGTGGGTGCTGGGCTGATACCCGATCTTCAGAGTTGCGATCTTCTCAGCGGGCTTCTTCTCTGGGGATGAGATGCACCCAAGAGCAATTAGCACAACCGCCGCTATTGTAA
>JAAZNX010000211.1 GCA_012798025.1 Methanothrix sp.
GACGTAGTGGTAGAGAACGATCTGCTCGTCATCTCAGATGAGGTCTATGCCAAGCTGAGTTACTCGGTCAACCATGCCAGCTTCGCCCAGTTGGAGGGGATGAAGGACAGAACGCTGATCCTAAACGGCCTCTCCAAGTCCCACGCCATGACTGGCTGGCGCATAGGCTATGCGATGGGCGATCCTGCGATTGTGGGGGCCATGACCAAGGTTCATCAGTACACCATGCTCTGTGCACCTACTATGGCACAGGTAGCAGCTCTTGAGGCCATGCAAAAGGGCAACGAGGAGATGCTGCGAATGAGGCATGAGTATGACCTGCGCAGACGTCTGTTCGTCTCCGGTTTGAACCGCATAGGACTTGACTGCTTCGAGCCCAGAGGTGCTTTCTATGCATTCCCATCGATTCAGAGGTGGGGCCTCTCGTCTGAGGAATTTGCGGAGCGTCTGCTCAAGGAGCAGAAGGTGGCTGTGGTGCCGGGCAACGTCTTTGGTCAGAGCGGCGAGGGCTTCCTGCGCTGCAGCTACGCCACATCGCGTGAGGAGCTGATCGAGGCCCTGGACAGGATGGAGAACTTCATCAGCGGCCTGTGAGAATATGCTCAAGGCCAATCTCAGATCAGAGCAGACTGATGGGCTTGTGAAGGGCCTGGCGGTCCTCGGGCTCAGCCCAAATATCTGGACGCTGCTCTCGCTGGCGCCTGCAGTCGGCGGGCTAGTGGCGCTGCTTCAACACCATCTGGCTGCGGCGCTCGCGCTATTTGTGCTCTCCGGTCTCATCGATATGGTGGATGGAGCAGTGGCGCGGGCCACTAGCCAAGAGACAGCCCGCGGAGCCTACATCGACGGAGTGGTGGACAGGTACGTGGAGCTGCTGCTATACATCGGGCTTTTGTTTTATCTTGGTCCAGGCGAGTTCTTTGGGCTCCAAAGAGATGCCTGGTTCATGCTGCTCGTCTTCGGGGCGCTGATGACCAGCTTTTCCAGAGCCTATGCAGATCACCGCGGTGTGGTAAAGGACGCTCACGAGCTGAAGAGGATGGGCGGACTTCTTGAGAGGGGCGAGAGGCTGATCTTGCTTTATGCGGGAATGGTGGCGGGCCTGGCAAACACAGAATGGCTGATGGCTGCAGTGGCCGTTGCTGCGGTGCTGGCCAATGCAACGGCGCTGCAGAGGATATCGTTTGCTGTGAGGGCCTAGAAATGGCAGAAGGTCACAAGAACCACTCGGCGGTTCACCGCACCACCAGCACAGGCATTTTGGAGTTGCGAACTATCTTCTCGGCTACACTGCCCATCAGAAATTTGTCCAGACCTGTAACGCCGATGCTTCCTATTACGATGAGCTCCATCTTGGAGTCCTGAGCGAACTTCATGATGTCGCTTGCGGGATGGCCCTCGAGCACCACCCTCTGAGCAGGAACTCCAGCTTTTTTTGCCATCTCTTCCACGACTTTTGTTGTCTCCTCTCCCCTCTTCATCAAAGAATTTCTCATTCCTTCGATCACTTCGTCTGCTATGTTAAAGCTCACATCTCCAATGGGTGCATATTCTTTTCCGATATCAGCAATGTATATCGCTGTGACCGTACCATTGGATAGTTTGGCCATCTCGATTCCCTTCTCAGCGGCTTTCTCGCTGTGCTTAGACCCATCGGTAGCAATCAAAATTTTCTTGAACATAGTCTCACGAAGGTAAATATCACCTTTTTGCGTTATAATTTTTTCGTGCTATTTCGGCGATTTTCTCCCGAAGGAGGATGTCTCCTTAGCCTCTCATGAATTTGTCCCAGCCCTGATAGTGCGTCTTCAGGACTGTGCATATATCCTCCATCATCGCGAATGGTATGCCGACCACGACGCTGTCGTCATCAAGACCAGCATTGCGTGCCGAACCATCACAGCCCAATGAGACATTCACCTCTCCTTTGAGGTAGGGTGATGTTGTGGCGTCTACACAGAATGATTGAATTCCAGCGGTGTTGAAGTTTGCCCTCCCACCTTTTTTGAACATGACCGCTTGGACGATTCTCCTGGCCTGAAGTGGATTTCCCACAAAAATCACTACATCTGGATTCATCACCATCTTGCTCAGCGGTGCTACGTAGGTGGCAACGGTGGTGCCCGCGAGCAGTCGAGGCATGTTTGCCGCAATGTTGACTCCCACATCCTTTGTCTCGCACTTATGCAGCTTGTCGAAATACAAGGACCCTGAAGCAATATTCTCAGGACACTCCATCAAACCAAGGCCGGATGCACCTCCTTTGCACTCGTGATAATCTGCCCTTGCCAAGAAGCTCGTCCCCTCTAGCCTGGCGTTCTGAATCATAGAACAGTACCTGAAGGGCCTCTCAATGGGATCGAGATCCTTAGGAATCTCATCATCTCTCTTGAACAATTTCACTCCCACGATGTTGTCCCTGATTCCAAGGGATGATTTCATAATTTCCGACATCTCTTCAAGATTCATCGAAGTAACACCAAAGGTATTTTGGGTTGATATCGCATTTCAGATTTGCGCTCCTATGAATTGAAAAAAATAGGGCTTTATGCCCCCTTTGCCTCCTGGGGATAGCTGAAGACCACATTTTCCGAGGCATCCTTCAGCGTCGCTACGTCTCCGTTGTTGTTCCAGATGGGAGCGTTCTTGTTCCAGTACAGGTCTGATGACGTGTCGTTTCCGATTCCTGTGTGTACCTTGACTCCGGCCCCTGCCTTCAGGGTGAAACCTTGGAACATATATGTGTGATTCTGCTCATCTTCCAGCGTCCAGCCAGTCAGGTCCTCATCCATATCTCCGAGGTTGGAGATCTCGACCCATTCCTCATTCAAATTTTCTTTCTCAGGGCTTGGAGCCACAAAGTTGGCATTGGTTATCGATATGGCGCTTTGCTCACTGGTGGTCTCTCCCTGCACCAATGTCGCCCCAAGAAAGATGGCGAAAATTGCAGTCCATGCATATATTTGGATATTCATTTTTTGTACCTCTCATCACTGCATACTTCGATACAGTACTTTTAGTACTGATCTAGTTTAAGTAATATAAATTTTTCTGATAAGTTCTCGATCCGGCGAGCATACCAGAGTCAAAATCGGCCATACGTCCTTGCCAGGCAGAACACCAGAGAGGATCTGTTCTAGCTTAAGCTCTTCTACGATCTTTTTTAGTGGCACGAATTCGCCATTGTTACAGGACTTTCTTCGGTATTTGATCTTTAGAGCGAACTTTTACTGGAACCCCATTAACATTCTTGCCAAGGCACTTGCTCTTCTGTCTAATTTGCCTCTTCTCTTTGTCTTAATAGGGGGTGATCTCGTACAGGTACTCCTGGCCATTTATCTTCTTGATGCGTGTGAAAGACTTCATGTGACATTTAGGCACATAATGTTATTTATAAATTGTGGTGATGGGTGTTGATAAAGTCCTATCATGCCTAAATCATGGGAGCTTTGGGTTCATACTATTAGCAGAAAGGTTCTTAAAATAGGCTAACTATTCAAACTGTAATTGGAGGAAATATGATGGATAGAACTGATCTCACGAAGCGCCTTCTTCTATTTTCCTTAGCCGCTGCGGTGCTATTTATTCTCATCCTCTGTTGCAGCGCCCTTGCGGCTGATGAAAAAAAAGTGGACGTCCTAACGATTGCTGACTCTACAGGCGACTGGGGCTATCCCTCGCCATATGGCCATTACTCGAGGGGTCCTGGTTATATCAGAATGAGCCTCATTTTCGATACGCTTATCTGGAAGGACCAGAATGGCTTCGTTCCCGCTCTGGCTGAGACGTGGGAATACCTGTCTGATGAAAAAGCCTACGTCTTCCACCTTCGCAAGGGTATTACCTGGAATGACGGAGAGCGTTTCAGTGCAAAGGATGTGGCCTTCACCTTCCAATATATCCAGGAACATCCATATCAATGGGTGGATTCAAGCATTGTTAGCAATGTCAAAGCTGTGGACGACGATACGGTCAAGATCACTTTAAAGAAAGACTATGTGCCTTTCCTGGACCAGGTGGCTGGCACATTGCCCATTCTACCCCAGCACATCTATGCAGATGTGACAGATCCTGCGAATTTCAAGGACCCCAAAGCGCTTGTGGGCACAGGACCATTCAAGTTGGTGAACTACGATAAGGCTCAAGGAACCTATCTTTATGAGGCCAACGAGAACTACTACCTTGGCTCACCCAGAGTCGAACAGATCAAGTTCGTGAAGGTCAGCACAGAGATGTCTGCTGCTGCTTTGAAGAAAGGAGATGTCGACGCGGCTGGCGTTCCGGGTGAGACTGTTGAGGATCTGAAAAAGGCAGGATTTACCGTAATCAAAGGCTCTCATGACTGGGTCGGCAAGATCATGGTCAACTACCGAAAGGCGCCCCTCTCCGACGCTTTGTTCCGGCAAGCCCTCTATTATGCCATTGATCGCCAGGAAGTCGTTGACACCGCCCTCAGAGGATTCGGGCTGGCTGGTAGCGCTGGCCTCTATGCGTCTGACAACCCATGGTACAATCCAAACCAGGAGCAGTATGCCTATGATCCTGCCAAGTCAGGCCAACTGCTGGAAGAGCTGGGATATGAGAAAAAAGAGAAAAGCCAGTATTACACCAAAGTCAGCAAGCCTGACGAGCTCGAACTGCTGGTCAGCGCCTCTAACGCGAACATTGGCGAGCTGATCAAAAAGCAGCTTGACAAGGCAGGAATCAAGATCACTTTACGCAGCGTGGATGCAAAGACCCTGGACAGCCAGGTTAACGGCTGGGACTTTGATTTAGCTCTGAGCGGCCACGGCGGAATGGGAGGAGATCCAGCTATCCTTAAAAGGACTGTCATTGGCACAGGGTTCAACAGCGCAGGCTACAAAGAAGACTCTGAGCTGAACGAGCTGTTTGACAAGGCTGATGCAGAGACGGATCCCGAGAAGCGCAAAGAGCTGGTCTTCCAGATCCAGGAGGCTCTTGCGCGCGACCTGCCGGCTTTGCCAATATACTACACCGACTCCTACTGGGCGTCGAACGATAAGGTAAGCTTCTACTACACCTATGGAGGCGTGGGAAGCGGCGTGCCCATCGCTCTGAACAAAATGGCGTTCGTCTGAAGTGTATGTCGGTCACTGCGGCCAAAAAGCCGCGGTGACTTTTTTTTGTGCTGACGGGGTCGGATCTTGAAACTAGTTTCACAAAGTATTAATAACGCATCTTAACTATTCAAGCGAATTAAACACAATGGTGATGGCTAAATTGACAGAAGAAATACATCGTATGACTCTCGTGCCAATTGGGGTGATACATACCCCCTACAAGAAGCTCGAGGATATCCCTCGACAGGGCAGGCTATCTTCCGAGGTCTGTGTGATTGAGGTTTTTTCGGAATACCTCCCCGGACTTTTGGACATCGAGCAGTGCACGCACTTATTCGTCCTCTTCTGGCTGCACTTGGGTGACAGAAGCAAGCTGACTGCAGTGCCTCCTCACGATGGTCGAGAGCACGGGGTCTTTGCCACACGCTCCCCAAACAGGCCCAACCCCATTGCATTGGACATTGTCGAGCTCTTGGAGGTCAAGGGCAATAGGCTCAAGGTGAAGGGCATGGATGCCCTGGATGGCTCCATCCTGCTGGACATCAAGCCCTACTCGGTTGAAATGGACTGCCTGCCCAAGGCAAGGATTGCCTGGCAGAGAACCTGGGAGATGAAAGACAGAGATTGTCCCTCGACAAAAGGAGCATAGTCGGCAAATGAAGAGAGAGCAATTTGGCAGGGGCAGTATTCCCAACTATTTCATAGCTCTGGCCGCAATTTTTGCACTGAACTTCATCCTTCCCCGGCTCATGCCAGGCGATCCACTCCATGCCATCTATGGAGATGAAGCTCTGGTGGCCATGACGCCCGAGATGGAGAAAGCTCTTATCAGGGAGTTTGCCCTGGATCGCTCATGGATCGATCAGCTTCAAGCGTACATCATAGGCCTCTTGCACGGAGACCTTGGATATTCTTATTATTATAAAGATCAAGTTTCCAGCGTTATCCTGGGCGCCCTTCCTTGGACCTTGCTCCTGACAGGCCTTGCCCTGGTGATAGCCACGGCCCTGGGCATAATTCTGGGGATTGAATCAGGCTATAGGCGAGGAGAGCCTCTAGATCGCTGCATCGTAGCGAGCCTGATGTTCTTAAGCGGTTTTCCTGATTTCTTCATCGGCATTCTCTTGCTTCTCCTCTTTGGAGTGGCCCTGGGCATTGCACCACTATCCGGAGCGATCACACCTTATGCAGGGCTTGATGGATTTGAATATCTTAAAGATGTGATCGGACACCTGGCCCTTCCATTATCCTCTTTAGTCCTGGTTCAGCTTGGAGGAATATATCTTTTGACCAGAAACACCATAGTATCCCTAATGGGTGAGTCTTTCATACTCACTGCCAAGGCCAAAGGCTGTTCGGAGTTCTCAATTAAGTATTCTCATGCCGGCAGAAATTCCTTGCTCCCTGTGACCACGGCAACGGGCCTTCGCATTCCTCATCTGCTGACTGGAGCGCTCTTCATCGAGATCATCTTCTCTTATCCTGGTGTGGGATCTATCCTGAACACAGCTCTAAATGCCAGGGATTATCCCCTCATCCAAGGTATACTGCTTTTGATCACCGTTGCAGTCATGACCGCCAATCTAATTGTGGATCTTCTATACAGTAGGCTGGACCCGAGGGTGAGATATGCACATTAACCCTTTTAGAGATCTCATTCATGACCCCATGGCATTGTCAGGGCTGAGCATGCTGGCATTAATCGGTTTTATGGCGATCTTCGCGCCCGTTCTCTCCGACTATTCGCCGTACGACTACACAGGCCAAATCTTCAGCCCACCATCGGCGCATCACCCGCTGGGCACAGACTCCATGGGCCAGGACATCTGGAGCAGGTTGCTCTACGGCGCTAGGACCTCTCTTTTTGTGGCATTCGCTGTAGCTATCCTCTCTTCAGCTCTGAGCCTTTTCATAGGGGCCACTTCTGCGCTCTTAGGAGGCATTTACGAGCGCTTCTGGATGCGAATCGTAGATGCCATGATCTCTATCCCCTCTATCATCGTAATGATACTTGTTGCAGCATACCTTCGTCCCAGCATATTGCTTTTGATAATTTTAATGTCGTTATTTTCTTGGCCCGGAGGTGCGAGGATCGTTCGGTCACAGGTCCTCTCTTTGAAAGAGAGAATGCACGTCTCTGCTGCTCGCACCTTTGGAGCTGACTGGAAGCACGTACTGGTAAACCACATAACCCCTGACCTCGCGCCCATCATCATCGCAATGATGATCCAGGACGCCAGGAGGGCGGTCTTTATGGAAGCAGGCCTTGCCTTTCTTGGAGTATCGGACCCAATGATGGTAAGCTGGGGTAAGATGATGCAGCAGGCCCTCGCTTTCACCTACCTAAACGTCTGGGAGTGGTGGCTGGTCCCAACCGGCCTCGCCCTTTCTTTGACTCTGGTAGGCCTGAGCTTCCTTGGGTTCGGTCTGGAGGCTGCTATGGACCCAAGGCTACAGAAATACAAGCATCGGAGGGCCGATTGATGCTGCAGATCAAGGATCTCAAGGTCACCTTCGGAGAGGCAGAGGTTTTGAGAGGAATAGACCTTGACCTTAATACTGGGGACTCACTTTGCGTTGTGGGCGAGTCTGGTGCAGGAAAGACCACGCTGGGGCTTTGCATCATGGGCTTGGCGACTGGAAGCGTCTCAGGGGAGATTCGTTTTAAGGGCAAAGATCTCCTGAAAATCTCAGAGGAGGACCTCAGGCGCATGCGAGGCAGGGATATCGCCATGGTCTTTCAGAATGTGGAAGATGCCCTGAATCCAGTACAAAGGATTCAGGATCAGATAGCTGAGGCTATTCACATTCATAACGGCGCTACGGCGAAGGAAGTGGAGTTGACAGCAAAGAAGCTTCTTTTGTCTGTTGGATTGAATGGAGACAAAGCCAGGGCTTACCCCCACCAGCTCAGTGGAGGAGAACGGCAGAGGGTGCTCATCTCCATGGCTCTGGCCAATGATCCTGATGTGCTGATACTGGATGAGCCCACTGCATCACTTGATGCTCTGACCAAGGCAGACATCTTAAAGCTATTCAGGTCTGCCATCGCCGGCAGGATTTCGCTGGTGATAACACACGACCTATCCCTGGCAGCAGGACTAACAGAGCAAATGGCAGTCCTTTACGCGGGCAGGATCGTAGAGTTGGGAAGAACCGATGAGCTATTGAGCGCCCCACGACATCCTTACACTCGCGGCCTGATACGTTCCTATCCGGGCATGGCCATGACCAAGGATCTTCAAGGAATACCAGGAAGAATGGATCACGGCTTGGAGGGATGTCCCTTCCACAAGCGCTGCACCCAAAGAATTGAGATCTGCCGCATAAAAACGCCGCCATTGAGGAAGATCGATGGGCGGCTCATTGCCTGCCACCGTGGAGGCATAGTGCCTCTTCTCGAGATCAGACACCTCAACAAGTCCTTTGATTCTTGCTTTGCTCTCCGCGATATCAATCTGACTCTTTACGAAGGAGAGACTTTAGCCCTGGTGGGGGAGAGCGGCTCGGGAAAATCCACACTGTCTAAAGTAATCATGGGCCTCTACGATCAGGACAGGGGAGAGGTTATCTTGGAAGGCCAAGAAGTCGGCAAAAGGGATGCAGCGTTTTACAGTCGCGTACAGATGATATTCCAGAACCCAAAGGAATCTGTCAGTCACCGCATGAACGTCCTGGATGCCGTTTTAGAGCCACTTAATGTGCAAAAGAGGGGGGGCCGAAAAGAGCGGCTCATCAGAGCAAAAGAAGTCCTTGATTGCGTTGAGCTGCCTTTCAGTGATGATTTTCTGGGAAGGTATCCTCATCAGCTCAGCGGCGGTGAGGCTCAACGCGTAGCCATTGCCAGAGCTCTTGCCCTCGGCCCCAAGCTTTTAATTGCCGATGAGCCAACATCCGCCCTCGACCCGAGCGTCCAGGCCAAGATCTTGAAGCTTTTAATGGACCTGCAGGAGGATATGGGTCTGGCCATGCTCTTCGTCACACACGACATAGCCCTTGCAAGGAAGGTCAGCGATCGCATAGCTGTCATGCTCAAAGGCCAAATCGTGGAGACTGGAGCTACAAATGAGGTCCTCAGCCATCCGGAGCATTCCTATACCAGGAGGCTTGTGGATTGCGCAAAAAGCTATCTGGGAAATGCAAAAGAGATAAATCAGCGTCCCAACCGATCTTGCAGCGCGAGATGCTGAACTTCAAAGTGAAGATTGACC